>JBDHSE010000268.1:0-4067 GCA_039807955.1 Ideonella sp.
TGGTCCATCGTCATCGTCGCCTCGGTGCCGTGGCCGTCCTCCTTGTCGCCCTTCATCGTCTCGAGCGAGCCGAGGCAGCCGAGTTCGCCCTCGACGGTGACGCCGACGGCGTGCGCCATGTCGACGACCTTCCTCGTCACGTCGACGTTGTAGTCGTAGCTCGCGATCGTCTTGCCGTCGGCCTGCAGCGAGCCGTCCATCATCACCGAGCTGAAGCCGAGATCGATCGCGCCCTGGCACACGGTCGGGCTCTGGCCGTGGTCCTGGTGCATGACGAGCGGGATGTTCGGCCAGGCCTCGAGCGCGGCCAGGATCAGGTGCTTGATGAAGGGCTCGCCGGCGTACTTGCGCGCGCCCGCGCTCGCCTGCAGGATGACCGGCGCGCCGACTTCTTCGGCGGCGCTCATCACCGCCTGCACCTGCTCGAGGTTGTTGACGTTGAAAGCCGGTATGCCGTAGCCGTTCTCGGCGGCGTGGTCGAGCAGCTGGCGCATCGATACGAGGGACATGGCGGGGTCTCGCTGGAAGGGGGTCGAAAGCGCCGCGGTACGCCGCGGCGGCGGTTTGAAACCGCGCCGATTCTACCGAGCGGGCCCCGGCGCCCGGGGCTTCGAGACGGCGTCAGCCGACGCGTTCGGCGCGGTAGCCGCGCTCGCACAGCACGGCGAGGATCTCGTCGATGTGGGCGACGCCGCGGGTGTGGACGACGACGTCGATCTGCGCGCGCTCGACCGACAGCGAGGTGAACGCGCGCTGGTGCTGGATCTCCTCGATGTTCGCGCCGAGCTGGCCGAGCAGCGTCGCCATGTCGGCGAGCGCGCCCGGCACGTCGCGCACATCGAGCCGCAGCCGCGCGAGCCTTCCGGAGCGCACCATGCCACGCTCGATGATCTCGGCAAGCACGAGCGGCTCGATGTTGCCGCCGGTCAGGACAAGCCCGACGTTGCGCCCGGCAAAGCGCGCGCGGTGCTTCATCAGCGCCGCGAGGCCGACCGCGCCGGCGCCCTCGACGACCGTCTTCTCGATCTCGAGCAGCATCAGGATCGCCTGCTCGATGTCTTCCTCGGAGACGAGCAGCACGTCGTTCACGCGTTCGAGGATCAGCGGCACCGTGAGCGCGCCGGGCGACTCGACGGCGATGCCGTCGGCGATCGTCGAGCGCGCGCATTCGCGCTGCGCGTGGTGCATCGCGTTCCAGACCGGCGGGAAGCGCTCGGTCTGCACGCCGACGATCTCGATCCCGGGGCGCAGCGCGCGCGCCGCCGTCGCGATGCCGCTGATCAGCCCACCGCCGCCGACGGCGACGACGAGGGTGTCGATCGCCGGCTGTTGGGCGAGCATCTCGGCGCCGATCGTCCCCTGGCCGGCGGCCACATCGAGGTCGTCGTAGGGATGGACCAGCGTCAGCCCGCGCTCGGCGGCGAGCGCGAGGCCGTGGCGGCGCGCGTCGTCGAAGGTGTCGCCTTCGAGGACGACGGTCGCGCCGAAGCCGCGCGTTCGCTCGACCTTCACCGCCGGCGCGAAGCGCGGCATGACGATCGTCGCCGGGATGGCAAAGCGCTGCGCGTGGTACGCCACGCCCTGCGCATGGTTGCCGGCCGACACCGCGAGCACGCCGCGCGCGCGCTCGGCAGGCGACAGCTGCGCGATCTTGTTGAGCGCGCCGCGCTCCTTGAACGACGCCGTGAACTGATGGTTCTCGAACTTGAGGAAGACCTTGCAGCCGGCCAGCTCGCCGAGCGTGCGCGATGCGAGGCAAGGCGTTTCGACGACGTGCCCGGCGAGGCGCTTCGCGGCGGCGCGGATGTCGGCGATGCCCAGGCTCATGGCGCCGGATTGTCGCTGCCTGCGATGCTCTCGCGATACCGGCGTCAGCCGCCGACGCGGCAGACCTTGAGCATGTTGGTGCCGCCCGGGTGGCCCATCGGCTCGCCGCAGGTGATCGCATACGTGTCGCCGCGCGCGAGCACGCCGAGCTCGACGAGCAGCGCCTCGGCGCGCGCGAGCGCCTCGTCGCGGTCGGCGAGCGCCGGCATCAACAGCGGCCGCACGTTGCGATAGAGCGCCATCTTGCGCTGCGTGACGAGCTGCGTCGTCAGGCCGTAGATCGGCACCTTGATGTTGTGCCGGCTCATCCACAGCGCGGTCGATCCCGACTCGGTGAGCGCGAGGATCGCCTTGCAGCCGAGGTGGTGCGCGGTAAAGAGCGCGCCCATCGCGATCGACTGGTCGATGCGGCCGAAGCGCTTGTTCGTGAAGTCGGTCTCGATGCTCGCGTCGTCGGCCGCCTCGGCCTCGAGCGCGATCGCCGCGACCTGCGCGATCGTCTCGACCGGGTACTTGCCGGCGGCCGTCTCGGCCGACAGCATCACCGCGTCGGTGCCGTCGAGCACGGCGTTGGCGACGTCGCTGACCTCGGCGCGCGTCGGCACCGGGTGCAGGATCATCGACTCCATCATCTGCGTCGCCGTGATGACGACCTTGTCCATCTCGCGCGCCATGCGGATCATGCGCTTTTGCAGCGCCGGCACCGCCGCGTTGCCGACCTCGATCGCGAGGTCGCCGCGCGCGACCATGATGCCGTCCGAGGCGCGCATGATCTCTTCCAGCGCCGGGATCGCCTCGATGCGCTCGATCTTCGCGATCAGCGCCGGCCGGTGGCGCCACGGCTCGCCGGCGACGTTGGCGAGCTGGCGCGCCATCTCCATGTCGGTCGCGCTCTTCGGGAAGCTGACGGCGACGTACTCGGCCTGCATGCCCATCGCCGTCTTGATGTCGTCCATGTCCTTGGCCGTCAACGCCGGCGCGGTGAGCCCGCCGCCGGCCTTGTTGATGCCCTTGTTGTTCGACAGCTCGCCGCCGACGACGACCGTCGTGAACACCTCGCTGCCGCGCACCGCGTCGACGCCGAGGCGAATCAACCCGTCGTCGAGCAGCAGCGTGTCGCCCGCCTTCACGTCGCGCGGCAGGTCCTTGTAGTCGAGGCCGACGCGGGCGGCGGTGCCGAGTTCGCTCGTCGCGCCGTCGAGGATGAACTTCGCCCCCGCCTCGAGCGTCGCCTTGCCGCCTTCGAACTTGCCGACGCGGATCTTCGGGCCCTGCAGGTCGGCCATGATCGCGACCTCCTTGCCGGTGCGGTGCGCGACCTCGCGCACCATTGCTCCGCGGTCGAGGTGATCCTGCGCGCTGCCGTGCGAGAAGTTCAGCCGCACGACATCGACGCCGGCGGCGATCATGCTTTCGAGCACGGCGGGCGACGACGATGCCGGGCCGAGGGTGGCGACGATCTTGCTGGCGCGTGACATGACGTGCTCCGAGTGCATGGCTGCGTGGATTATTCGCCCAAAGGGCGCACCGAGGCGCCCGCAGGCTGCATAGGACTTATGCCCGCCGTGCTGCGGGCGAACGATGCGCGAACCGCATTCCGGCGCCGCGGCGCCGGATCAGCCCGCGGCGCGCTTCTCGAGAATCTCGAACGCCGGCAGCGTCTTGCCTTCCAATACCTCGAGGAACGCGCCGCCGCCGGTCGAGATGTAGCTCACGTCGTCGTGGATGCCGTACTTGGCGATCGCGGCAAGCGTGTCGCCGCCGCCCGCGATCGAGAACGCGCGCGACGCCGCGATCGCGCGCGCGATCGTCTCGGTGCCGTGGGCGAAGGCGTCGAACTCGAAGACGCCGACCGGGCCGTTCCAGACGATCGTTCCGGCCGACTTCAACATCTCGGCGAGCTGCGCCGCGCTCTGCGGGCCGATGTCGAGGATCAGGTCGTCGGCCGCGACCGCCGCCGCCGGCTTGACGCTGGCCGGTGCATCGGCCTTGAACGCCTTGGCGGTGACGACATCGACCGGGATCGGCACCGCCGCGCCGCGCGCCTTCATCGCGTCGATCACCGCGCGCGCCTCGCCAACCAGATCGGCCTCGGCGAGGCTCTTGCCGATCGGCAGGCCCTCGGCGAGCAGGAAGGTGTTGGCGATGCCGCCGCCGACGATCAGCTGATCGACCTTCGCGGCGAGCGATTGCAGGATCGTCAGCTTGGTGCTGACCTTGGCGCCGGCGACGATCGCGAC
>JBDHSE010000269.1:0-4034 GCA_039807955.1 Ideonella sp.
ATGGAATGCGAGGCGCTGAAGCGGGTGCGCGGCGAGATGGGGTTGACGAACGTCGAGATCATGGTGCCCTTCGTTCGCACGCTCGACCAGGCGCGCCGCGTCGTCGCGATGCTCGCGGACAAGGGCCTGCGTCGCGCGGCCGACGGTGGCACCGACGGCCTGCGCGTCATCATGATGTGCGAGATCCCGAGCAATGCGCTGCTCGCCGACGACTACCTGGAGCACTTCGACGGCATGTCGATCGGATCGAACGACCTGACGCAGCTGACGCTCGGGCTCGACCGCGACTCGGGGCTCGAACTGCTGGCGCACGACTTCGACGAGCGCGACCCCGCCGTCAAGGCGCTGATCTCGCGCGCGATCAAGGCCTGCCGCAGCCGCGGCCGCTACGTCGGCATCTGCGGCCAGGGGCCGAGCGACCACCCGGACTTCGCCGACTGGCTCGCCGCCGAGGGGATCGAGTCGATCTCGCTCAACCCGGACAGCGTCGTCGCGACCTGGCGGCGCCTCGCGTCGCGCTGAGGACGCGACCATGCAAGCCGCGGCCGGGGACAGATGAGCGCAACGGCCGCGGCCTCCATCCGCCGCGCGGGGTTCGAGCGCCGGCTGCACCGGATCTACGGCGGCTTCACGGTCGGCTTCGTCGCCTTCGTCGTCGGGCTCGGGCTGGCCGAGCGCATGGGCCTGCCCGACAACTGGATCGGGCTCATCTTCCTCGTCGCGACGGTGCTGCTGTTCGCCGTCATCGGCATCTTCAGCCGCACCGCCAACGCGGTCGAGTACTACGTCGCCGGGCGGCGCGTGCCGGCGCTCTACAACGGCATGGCGACCGGCGCCGACTGGATGTCGACGGCGTCGTTCATCGGCCTCGCCGGCACGCTGTATCTGCAGGGCTTCTCGGGAACGCCGGGCGATCCGGGCGGGCTCGCGTTCATCCTCGGCTGGACCGGCGGCTATTGCCTCGTCGCGCTGCTGCTCGCGCCGTACCTGCGCAGCTTCGGCCAGTACACGATCCCGGACTTCCTCGGCCAGCGCTTCGGCGGCAGCCTGCCGCGGCTGATCGGCGCGTTCGCCGCGATCCTGTGCTCGTTCACCTACGTCGTCGCGCAGATCTACGGCGTCGGCCTGATCACGACGCACCTGACCGGCGTCGCGTTCGAGCTCGGCATCTTCCTCGGCCTGGGCGCGATCCTGCTGTGCTCGTTCCTCGGCGGCATGCGCGCCGTGACGTGGACGCAGGTCAGCCAGTACATCATCATCATCATCGCCTACCTGATCCCGGTCGCCTGGCTGTCGGTGAAGCAGACCGGCGTGCCGATCCCGCAGCTCGTCTACGGCGCGCAGATGCACAAGGTCAGCGCGCGCGAGAGGGAACTGCTCGCCGACCCGAAGGAGCAGGCCGTCGTCGCCGCATTCGCCGCGCGGGCGCGCGAGACGCAGCGCAAGCTCGCCGACGTGCCGGCCGCACTCGCGGCCGATCGCGTCGAGGCCGAACGCACGCTCGCCGCGTTGAAGGCGGGCAACGCGCCGCTGGCGCAGATCCAGTCCGCCGAGAAGGCGCTGCGCCGCGTGCCGCACTCGGCCGAGGCGGCGCGCGAGGTTTGGACGAAGTCGCGCGACGCCGATCTGGCGCGCGCCAGGCCGCTCGGCGGCATGCCGCCGCATGCGCAGGCGTTCGCCGGCGATCCGAAAGGCAACGCCGCCGAGCGAAAGGCGTTCGACGCGTCGAGGCGCAACTTCCTCGCGCTCGTCTTTTGCCTGATGGTCGGCACGGCGGCGCTGCCGCACATCCTCGCGCGGTCGTACACGACGCCTTCGGTGCGCCAGGCGCGCGAAGCGGTGACGTGGACGGTGGTCTTCATCGTCGCGCTCTACCTCACCGCGCCGGCGCTCGCCGTGCTCGTCAAGTACGAGGTCTTCAACGTCCTCGTCGGCACGCCGTTCAACCGCCTGCCCGAATGGATCGGGCACTGGTCGCACGCCGAGCCGGCGCTGCTGTCGGTCGTCGACATCAACCGCGACGGCATCCTGCAGCTCGGCGAGATCAGCATCGCGAGCGACATCGTCGTCCTCGCGACGCCGGCGATCGCCGGCCTGCCGTACGTCGTGACGGCGCTCGTCGCGACCGGCGCGCTCGCCGCCGCGCTGTCGACCGCCGACGGGCTCTTGCTGACGATAGGCTACGCGCTGTCGCACGACGTCTACTACAAGATGATCGACCCGAATGCATCGGCCAGCCGGCGCGTCCTCACGTCCAAGATGCTGCTGCTCGTCGTCGCGCTCGCCGCGGCGAGCGTCGCGGCGCAGCGGCCGGGCAACATCCTGCTGCTCGTCTCGGCGGCGTTCTCGCTTGCCGCGGCGGCGTTCTTCCCGGCGCTCGTGCTCGGCGTGTTCTGGAAGCGCGCCAACAAATGGGGCGCGGTGTCGGGCATGGCGGCCGGGCTCGGCCTCACGCTGTACTACATGGCGGTGACGCACCCCTGGCTGCGCGAGGTGCTTGGCGTCGATGCGCCGCTCGCGCTGTGGTGGGGCATCCAGCCGATCTCGGCCGGCGTGTTCGGCGTTCCGCTCGGCTTCGCGGTGATCGTCGTCGTGAGCCTCTTGACGCCGGCGCCGAGCCAGGCGCAGCTCGATCTGGCCGAACGCGTGCGCTGCCCGGGGCCGCTGCCGACCCCGCCCAGGCCCGCCATCGATCGGCCCGGCAGCGCGTTCGGGCTATAATGCGCAGCTTTCCTTGCCACACCCGGTAAGTGCGCGCGGCAACCTGCCGAAGCGCTGCGGGGTGGCTGCCCAGCCTGCGGCGTCCGCTTTTGCGGCGGTTCCAGGCTCCACCCGAGAGGAGTTCGAATGCGTCACTACGAGATCGTGCTGTTGATCCATCCGGATCAGAGCGAACAGGTTCCGGCCATGCTGGAGCGCTACAAGGCGGTCGTGACCGCCGGCGGCGGCAAGATCCACCGCGTCGAGGACTGGGGCCGCCGCCAGATGGCCTATCTGATCCAGAAGCTCGCGAAGGCGCACTACCTGTGCCTGAACATCGAGTGCTCGGCCGAGGTGCTCGCCGAACTGGAGACGGGCTTTCGCTTCAACGACGCCGTGCTGCGCCACCTGACGGTGAAGAAGGACGAGGCCGAGACGGCGCCTTCGGTGATGATGAAGGTCGTCGACCGCGAGGAGTCGCGCAAGTCGGCACAGGCCGAGGCCGCAGCCCGCGCGTGAGTGCGGCGCGCCGTTCGCTTTCGCGCGTCGCGGCATGAACCGGCTGGTTCTGCAGGCGAGGTTGCTGGAGCGCGGCGCAATGCGCTACACCCCGGCCGGCCTTCCCGCGCTCGACATGAGCCTGAAGCACGAATCCCAGCTCACCGAAGCGGGCCATCCGCGCAAGGTCGCGGTCGAGATCCGCGCGGTGGCGATCGGCGAGATCACGGCGCCGCTCTCCGGCCTCGAGATCGGCGCCGAGAAGGGCTTCGCAGGCTTCATCGCCGCGCAGCGCAACGGCCGAGGTGTCGTCTTTCATGTGACCGAGTTGGCGTGATGCGCCCGCCATCGGTCGAACGTTCGAACAGACAGATTTGAAGTGAGGTGAAACATGCCCCCGCCACGTGGTAAAGGCCGGTTCTCGAAGGACCGCAAACCCAAGCGCAACGCCCAGTCGCTGCTGTTCCGCCGCAAGCGCTTCTGCCGCTTCACGGTCACCGGCGTCAAGCAGATCGACTACAAGGACATCGACACACTGCGCGACTTCATCGGCGAGAACGGCAAGATCACGCCGGCCCGCCTGACCGGCACGCGCGCGTTCTTCCAGCGCCAGCTGACGACGTGCATCAAGCGTGCGCGCTTCCTCGCGCTGCTGCCGTACAGCGACCAGCACAAGGTCTAAGGAGCCCGACGATGCAAATCATCCTGCTGGAGAAGGTCGCCAAGCTCGGCAACCTGGGCGATGTCGTCAAGGTCAAGGACGGCTACGCGCGCAACTTCCTGATCCCGACGCGCCGCGCGCGGCGCGCGACCGAAGCGGCGCTGAAGGAGTTCGA
>JBDHSE010000270.1:0-4033 GCA_039807955.1 Ideonella sp.
CCGGCGCTGACGACGCGCGGCTTCGGCGAAGGCGAGACGCGGCGCACGGCGAACCTGATCGCCGATGTGCTCGACAAGCCGCACGACGAGACCAATCTTGCCGCGGTGCGCGCCAAGGTCGCGGTGCTGACGCGCGACTTCCCGGTCTATCGCTGACGGTCCCGGCGATGGGCCAGCTGCCGCGGAATCGCACGACGCGCCCGGCCGCGGGCGCAACGAGCGGCTGAACCCACGATGCGCTGCCCATTCTGCAGCCACGCCGAAACCCAGGTCGTCGAGACGCGCGAATCCGACGAGGGCGACGTCGTGCGCCGCCGGCGCCGCTGCCACAAGTGCGACAAGCGCTTCACGACCTACGAGCGGGCCGAGATCGCGCTGCCGTCGGTCGTCAAGAAGGACGGCACGCGCGAGGACTTCCAGCTTGCCAAGTTGCGCGGCTCGATGCAGCTCGCGCTGCGCAAGCGCCCGGTCAGCGTCGAGCAGATCGACGCCGCGGTCGATCGCATCCAGGACAAGCTGCTCACGAGCGGCGCACGCGAGGTGGCGACGACACGGCTGGGCGAACTCGTGATGCGCGAGTTGAAGCGCATCGACAAGGTCGCCTACGTCCGCTTCGCATCGGTCTACCGCAGCTTCGAGGACGTCGACGAGTTCAGGCAGTTGATCCGCGATATCTGAGCGTCGCAGACGCGCGCCGATTTGGCGCCATGCGCTGCACGGAGCGCATGGCGCCGTGCGGTGAGTGAAAGGGACGCTGGCGAACGACCTGACACCGTGCGACGATCGGTACCAGTTGGGCGAGGTGATTGGCTCGACAAGAGCCCATACGCAAGCACATTTTTTGGGGGTCACCGATAGCAAAGAAGGCCAGTCGCCCCATCGCCGTGGACGTGCCGCGCTCGCCGCATCGAACTTCAGCCACGCCGCCTGGCGTACCAACTTGGAGCCGTTCGGCCGTCAATTTCCGCTCATCCGTTGGGTATCCCCCTCTTATCTCGCCTGGAGCCGCGCCAACTCTACGGATTCCGCGCCTCCATCAGGG
Organism: Ideonella sp.; assembly: GCA_039807955.1. Classification (GTDB taxonomy): domain Bacteria; phylum Pseudomonadota; class Gammaproteobacteria; order Burkholderiales; family Burkholderiaceae_C; genus CAIKUF01. Next base: position 1,043 of record JBDHSE010000270.1, read on the forward strand.
GCACCTGAGGAACAAACAGGTTCACGCTGACCTGGCGCGCGCAATGCCAGTTGAGCAACTCAGGGCGCTGTGGGATAAGGCGCGTCGAGAGTAGCGCGGCTACAACTCACCCCTCGCGTACTTTTCCTCGAACTGCCTCTTGGCGCGGATGTACTCGTTCGCGCATTCGACCGTAGCCGCATCGGCGCAGTGTGCGGACTTGCGATAGAAGCGCGCCCATGCTTTCTCTTTCCGCTCTGCGGCGGCGACAGCGGCCCGGCGAGCTTCATCCGCCGCCTGTTGACGCTCGGCGACAACCTGCGCCTTGATCGCCTCTTGCTGGCGCACCGCGACCTGTCGACGTTCTTCGCGTTCCTCCGCCTCTCGCTGAGCTTGCTTGATCCGAAGCTGCGTCTGTCGCATCGCTTCGTTGCTTGCGCGCATGATCTGCTCGGCGGCCACTCGCGCGCGCCACTCGACAATCGCGACCTGTGCGCTCCACACGGCGACGACGCCCAAGATCACCGCGAGCACCACGGCGATCGGATGCGAAGTCCAACTGCGCCCGCGCGGTCGGAAAGTCTGTTCGTTCTCGCGGCTGTCCCGCCGGTACCAGTCGCGATCCTGAACGCCCATAGTGGATTGTCTCTTCGGCCGCGACGCGAGTTCCGGCGTTGCCCGGCTTGATCTGTGCACTTGTACCGGTCGGCGAGGGGCGATTCGGCTCATGCTGAGCTGGTAGGCAGCGGAAACGGGACGGTGTGCCCCATGAGGGGAGCCGACCAAGGACATCTCGGAAAGCTGCGCCAATGCTTGCGCTTCGCCCGAATGCCCCCTCCCCCCGAACGGGGGGCCCCCGTCGCAAGCCGCTCGCTTCACCCGTGAAGGGGACGCGCGAACGCCTCGCGCTTTCTACAGTGTGCCCAAGGTTCACGACGACGAGGCACACATGCAAACCACCCCGAAACCAACACTGCAGCGCGGTGTCACGCTGATCGAATCGGCGGTCGCGATGACGGTCGCCGTCGTCGCGCTGTCGGCTGTCGCGCCGGGCGTGCGCGGCCTGATCGAGCGCCAACGCCTCGACGGCGTCGCGACCCAGCTCGCGAGCGACCTGCAGTTCGTCCGCACCGAGGCCGTCGCCCGCAATGCGCCGCTGCGGCTGAGCTTCTACGCCGACGCCGCGGGAAGCTGCTACGTCATCCACACCGGCTCGCGGTCGCAATGCAGTTGCAGCGGCCCGCAGCCCGCGGCGTGCAGCGGCGGCGCGGTCGAGGTGAGGACCGTCTATCTGCCAGCCGGCGAAGGCGTCGCGATCACGGCAAGCGCGAGTTCGATCCTCTTCGATCCGCTGCACGGCACGAGCACGCCAACCGGCACCGCCCGCGTGACGGGAGCGCCGGGCGCGATCCACCACGTCGTCAACGTCATGGGCCGGGTCCGGTCGTGCTCGCCCGAGTCGTCGATTCCCGGCTATCGCGCCTGCTGATTGCCGCACCGCCCCATCAAACCGCCCCATCGCATCCACCCCGAGGAGACACACGATGAACCGCACGCCCCGCCGCCGCCAAGCCGGCTTCTCGCTCGTCGAGCTGACGATCGCGACCGCCATCTCGGGCGTCCTCGCATCGGTCGCGTACCCGACCTACAGCAGCGCGGTGCACAAGATGCGCCGCACCGAGGCGCTCGTCGCGATGATCCAGCTGCAGCAGGCCCAGGAGCGCTGGCGCGCCGCCAACGCCCGCTACGGAACGATCGAGGAGATCGGCGCGGCCGGCGTCGTCGCCGACCGCGGCTACGCCTTCAGCGTCGGCGCGATCTCGGCGTCGGGCTACGAGGTGCTCGCGAGCGCCTCCGGCGCGCAGGCGCGCGACACGAACTGCCGCTACCTGCGGCTCGTCGTGGCCGGCGCCAACGTCAGCACGCAATCGGGCGCGACAGCAGACACCGACAACGCGCCGCAGGTCGACCGCAAGTGCTGGAACCTGTGATGAACGCCCTGCGCCACCCATCCGCCACGGGCCGCGGCTTCACGCTTGTCGAGCTGCTGGTCGGCCTCGCGCTCGCGCTGCTCGTCGTCGCCGGCGGCGGTGCGCTGCTCGCGAGCCAGATCCGCGAGCATCGCGCGCTCGTTCTGGAAGCCCGCTTGACGCAGGACCTGCGCACTGCCGCCGACCTCGTCGCACGCGACCTGCGGCGCGCCGGCTACTGGGGCGACGCCGGCGCCGGCGTCTGGTCCGAGGCGGCCCCGGCGCGCGCCAATCCGTATGCCGCGGTCGCGCCGGACGCCGCGGCGTCCGACGCGGCGAGCCTCGCCTACTCGCGCGACGCGGTCGAGAACGACAGCGTCGACGGCAACGAGCAGTTCGGTTTTCGGCTGCGCAACCGCGCGATCGAGATCCAGCTCGGCAGCGGCAACTGGCAGGCGCTGACCGACGCGACGCTGCTCGCCGTGACGCGATTCGTCATCACGCCGCAGAGCGAAACGGTGGACCTCGGCGCCCATTGCCCGACGCCGTGCCCGACCGAGACCTGCCCGCGCCAGCGGATCGCGAGCTTCGCCGTCGAGATCAGCGCGCAGGCGCTGGCCGACGCCGCCGTCACCCGCAGCGTGCAAGCGCTGGTGCGGGTGCGCAACGACGCAGCCACCGGCGCCTGCCCGGCTTGAACGAATCCGCACGGAGACCATCGATGACCCCTCACACTCACCAGCGCGGCGCGGCAACGCTCGGCATCACGCTGCTGCTGCTCTTCGTCGTCATGCTCGGCGCCGGCACCGCCGGCCGCAACCTGATCTTCGAGCAACGCGCGGCGGCCAACCAGTGGCGTTCGACGCAGGCCTTCGAAGCGGCCGAAGCCGGGCTCCAATGGGCGCAGGCGATGCTCGCGAGCGACGCCACGATCGGCGCCGACTGCAAGCCCGACGCGACACCCGGCGGCACGCGCTTTCGCGAACGCCTGCTCGACTACGACGCCGCGACGCACGCCTTCACGCCGCGCACCTGGATCGAC
>JBDHSE010000271.1:0-4026 GCA_039807955.1 Ideonella sp.
CCGCGCAGCTGCAGGATCGAGTTGCGCACCGCCGCCTCGACGAGCACCGCGAGGTTGCGCCCGGCGTCGACCGCGATCACCGCCTTGCGGATCGGCACGTCGAGGATGTCCTCGTACAGCGGCTCGTAGGGCAGGCGCTCGAAGTCGCGCTCCATCGTCTCCTTGCGCACCAGATGCACGATCAGATGCAGCCGCATCTTGCGGCGCACCGCCGTCTCGCCGAAGATCGCCTTGATGTCGAGCAGCCCGATGCCGCGCACCTCGAGCAGGTTCATCAGCAGTTCCGGGCAGCGCCCCTCGATCGCCGTCTGCGACACGCGGTAGAGGTCGACCGCGTCGTCGGCGACCATGCCGTGGCCGCGCGAGATCAGCTCGAGCCCGAGTTCGCTCTTGCCCAGACCCGACTCGCCGGTCAGCAGCACGCCGAGGCCGAGGATGTCCATGAACACGCCGTGACGCGTCGTGCGCTCGGCGAAGTGGCGGCTCAGGTGGTTGCGCACGACGTCGATCACATGGCCGGCCGACTCGGCGGTCGCGAACAGCGGAATCTCGGCCCGGTCGCACATGCTGACGAGGCGCTCCGGCGGCGGCTGGCCGTCGGCGATGACGACGACCGGCGGATCGAGCGTGACGATGCGCTGGATGCGCCGCTCCTGATCGGCCGGCGTCGCGGCGGCCAGATAGGCGGCCTCGCGCACGCCGACGATCTGCACCCGGTAGGGGTGGATGTAGTTCAGGTAGCCGACCAGATCGGCCGCCGATTGCGCGTCGCGCACCGCGGCTTCGTCGAAGCGGCGTTCGGGATGGGCGTGGCCGGCGAGCCACTCCCAGTGCAGCGCGACCCGGTGTTGCTCGAACAGCGCCTCGGCGCTGATGACGCTGGGCTTCATGCGGATGCGCGCTCGACAAGCCCTGGCGCCGGCGCGTGCGCCACGGCGCGCATCACGCGACGGCGGACTTCAACGGCACCCAGTTGGCGATCGACTCGTGGATGCGGGCGGCGTCGTCCTCGACCTTGAGCCGCTCGCGCAGGTCGCGGTCGGCGAGCATCTCGGCGATCTCGGACAGGATCTCGAGGTGGCGCTGCGTGGCCGCCTCGGGGACGAGCAGGAAGATCAGCAGGCTGACCGGCTCGTCGTCGGGGGCGTCGAACGGAATCGGCTGCTGCACCCGCAGCACCGCGGCGAGCGGGTTCTTCAGCCCCTTGATGCGGCCGTGCGGGATCGCGACGCCGTGGCCGAGGCCGGTCGAGCCCAGCCGCTCGCGGGCGAAGAGGTTGTCGGTCACCGTCGCGCGGGCGATCGAGTGCTGGTTCTCGAACAGCAATCCGGCGTGCTCGAAGACGCGCTTCTTGCTGGTGGCGTCCACGTTCACCAGCACGTTGGCCGGCGGAAGGATGGCGGCGAGACGGTTCATCGGTTTGCGGCGCTGGCTTTCGGCCCTCGGGCCCGAGCCAGCGCCGGCGGGGAGATCAGGCGCTGGATTATAGGAATCGGACGTCATCGCGACCCCCTGAAGGACCGTTGCGGGCCCCGATTGTGAGAATGTTGGTGCAATGCAGCAACAAACCGCGCTCCGCGCCGCCATCCGACCTGTCCGGGTGCATCGCCGCGCTGCGCCGCAACGCCGGCCGCGCCGCCTGGCTCAGCCTGCCGTCGCGTCCTGACGCTTGGGAAAGCGCCGGCTCAGGTCCTGCAGCATCTCCTTGTGCCGGCAGACCTGGCGATCGAGCCGGTCCATCAACTGATCGATCGCTGCGTACAGATCCTCGTGGCTGTTCTCGACGAAGATGTCCTTGCCCTTGACGCGCAGCGTCACCTCGGCCTTCTGGCGGCGCTCCTTCTCCTTCAGCTTCTCGACCGAGAGCAGCACGTTCACGTCGACGACCTGGTCGAAATGGCGCGTCACCCGATCGAGCTTCGTGAGCACGTACTCGCGCAGCGCGGGGGTGACTTCGAGGTGATGGCCGCTGATCGTGAGGTTCATGAGGGCTTCCTTTGCGGGGGGTTCTGGGGCGTTGAAGCGGTGGCGAAACGCGGGCATCGGCCAAGGGTAGAGCGGCGATCGATGCAGGGCCAGTGTGCCCGCGAAACGGGGCGCTGACAACCGGCGCCGGGCGCGGCCGGATGCCATAATCGACGGTCATCTGCACAAGGACCGAATTGGACCGCTCACACCCTCGGTGACCGTCCGCTCCAGTGAACGTGGGGCGAGACGGTCGCGACCCGCCACCCCACCCGCGCCGCCGGCCATGAGCCGCCGAGCGCCGGAGAGTTCGATGCTGAACGTGTTCACGCTGGTCAACGGCCGCTTGTTCCAGGAAGAGATTTCGAGCGCCGAGGCGCTGACCCACGTCGCGCCGATCTGGGTCGACATGGACGCGCCGACGGCGCTCGAGAAGGGCTGGATCAGCGAGCGCTTCGGCGTCACGATCCCGGACGACATCGTCGACGACGACCTCGAGGAGTCGGCCCGCTTCTACGAGGAAGACAACGGCGAGCTGCACATCCGCTCCGACTTCCTGATCGACGACGAGGAGAATCCGCGCAACGTGCGCGTCGCCTTCGTGCTGCACCACAAGATGCTCTTTTCGGTGCACGCCGAGGACCTGCCGGTGTTTCGCCTGCTGCGGCTGCGCGCGCGGCGCATCCCGGCGCTGATCGAGGACGCGAAGGACGTCCTCTTGAAGCTCTACGACGCCGACGCTGAGTACTCCGCCGACTCGCTCGAGAGCATCTACGACGCGCTCGAGGCCGTCAGCAACAGCGTCCTCAAGCGCACCGTCAGCGACGAGATCGCGAGCGAGGCGCTGTCGGCGATCGCGAAGGAGGAGGACCTGAACGGCCGCATCCGCCGCAACGTGATGGACACGCGCCGCGCGGTGAGCTTCATGATGCGCAGCCGCATGCTCAACGCCGAGCAGTTCGAGGAGGCGCGCCAGATCCTGCGCGACATCGATTCGCTCGACAACCACACGACGTTCCTGTTCGACAAGATCAACTTCCTGATGAACGCGACGGTCGGCTTCATCAACATCAACCAGAACCGGATCATCAAGATCTTCTCGGTGGCGAGCGTCGCGCTGCTGCCGCCGACGCTCGTCGCGAGCATCTACGGCATGAACTTCAGCTTCATGCCCGAGCTGCACTGGGACTACGGCTACGCGTTCGCCCTCGTGCTGATGGCGTCGAGCATGATCGCGCCGTTCTGGTTCTTCCGGCGCAAGGGCTGGCTGTAGCGTCCGCCGATTGGGGGCATGTCCCCAGCCGCAGGCGCCATGCAAGCCTGTGCGTTTAACATCCGCTCAACTCCATCGAGGGCGCGCCATGCTGTTTCCCGAACTCTTCAAGCAACTCGAAGCGGTGCGCTGGAACATGGAGCGCGACATCCCCTGGTCGTCGTTCGACGCCAGCAAGCTCAGCGACGAGCAGGCGCAGACGATCAAGATGAACGCGATCACCGAATGGGCCGCGCTGCCGGCGACCGAGATGTTCCTGCGCGACAACCGCGACGACAGCGACTTCTCGGCCTTCATGAGCATCTGGTTCTTCGAGGAGCAGAAGCACTCGCTGGTGCTGATGGAGTACCTGCGGCGCTTCCGGCCCGAACTCGTGCCGACCGAGGCCGAATTGCACGCCGTGCGCTTCGAGTTCGACCCGGCGCCCGCGCTCGAGACGCTGATGCTGCACTTCTGCGGCGAGATCCGGCTCAACCACTGGTACCGCTGCGCCGCGCAATGGCACACCGAGCCGGTGATCCAGGCGATCTACGAGACGCTCGCGCGCGACGAGGCGCGCCACGGCGGCGCCTACCTGCGCTACATGAAGCGCGCGCTCACCCGCTTCGGCGACGAGGCGAAGGCGGCGTTCGCCAAGGTCGGCGTGCTGATGGCGAGCGCGCGGCGCACCGCGCAGGCGCTGCATCCGACGAACCTGCACGTCAACCAGTCGCTCTATCCGCGCGACACGGTGCAAAGCCGCCTGCCCGATCCGCAGTGGCTCGAGCAGTGGCTCGACCGCCAGATCC
>JBDHSE010000272.1:0-3982 GCA_039807955.1 Ideonella sp.
TCGCTGGTGCGACTCGGGCGATCAGTGCACGGGCGGGGAGGCAGGCCAGTCGCCTATCGCGCCCCGGTTGGGCAATAGGCATTCTTCGGCGATTCGCCGCGCAGGTATTGCAGCTCCTCCTGCGGTGTCGCGCGGCGCAGCGCGACGAGCCGGGCGCGTTCACCGTACAGATCATGCAGCGTCGCGCGCACCGCGCCCTCGACGTCGTCCTGCGCGCCGAAGGTCTTCAGCCAGCGGCGCGGACGGCCGTGGTAGCGAAAGTCGACCACCCAGAGCGTCGATGTCCTGAAGAACTCGGCCATGCTCGAATCCGCCCCGGCAGTCGTCATCCCTTCGTGGCCGCGGCGTGGCACGACCTCGCGCCTGCGCCTCGGCCGATTGTCATGCCGCCTCGGCGATCACCCGGCCTTCACCCACCTCCTCGTCGGTGCGTCCGTCGCGGATGCGATAGATGCGCTTGAAGGTCGGGATGATCTTCTCGTCGTGGGTGACGACGATGATCGCGGTGTCGTACTGCGCCGCCATCCGGTTGAGGATGCGAACGACCGACAACGCGCGCTCGCTGTCGAGCGGCGCCGTCGGCTCGTCGGCCAGGATCACCGGCGGCCGGTTCGCGAGCGCACGCGCGATCGAGACGCGCTGCTGCTCGCCGCCGGAGAGCTCCGAAGGCTGCGCCTTCGCGCGGTGCGCCACGTCGAGCGCGTCGAGCAGTTCGAGCGCGCGTGCGCGCGCCGCCGCGTTGTCCATGCCGGCGAGCATCGGCAGCAGCGCGACGTTGTCGGTCACGTCGAGGAACGGGATCAGGTACGGCGCCTGGAACACGAAGCCGATGCGGTCGCGCCGCAGCGCGCGCAGGTCGGCGATCTTCCAGCCGTCGTCGTAGATCGTCTCGCCGCCGAGCACCATGCGCCCGCCGCTCGGCTCGATCACCGCACCGAGGCACTTCAGCAGCGTGCTCTTGCCTGATCCGGACGGCCCGATCAGGCCGACGACTTCGCCCGGCGCGACGACCATGTTGACGTCCTTCAGCGCATCGACCGCCGTCGCGCCGCTGCCGTAGCGCTTGCGCAGGCCTTCGATACGGATGCCGGGCTCAATCATGCCGGTCAACCGCCGATCGCCGCCGCCGGGTCGACGCGCAGCGCGATGCGGATCGCGATCGTGCTCGCGAGCGCGCAGATCAGCATCACGCCGGCGAAGCCGAGCAGCGCGTCGCCCGGCAGCAGCAGCACGTACTTCGGAAAGATCGGCGCCCAGGCGGTGGCGGCGATCTTGCCGACGACGAAGCCGATCAGACCGAGGCCGAGCGCCTGCTGCAGGATCATCGCGGCGATCGTGCGGCTGCGGGTGCCGATCAGCTTGAGCACCGCGATCTCGCGGATCTTGCCGAGCGTCATCGTGTAGATGATGAAGGCGACGATCGCGGCGCTGACGACGGCGAGGATGGCAAGAAACATCGCGATCTGGCGCGCCGAGGTGGCGATCAGCTTGGCGATCAGGATCTCCTCCATCTGCTCGACGCTGTAGGCCTCGAGGTGTTTCCAGCGCCGCACGTTGTCCGCCACCGGCGCCGGCGGATAGCCCGGCGCGAGTTGGACCAGCACCGCGTTGACGTTGTGATTGCTCGCCTGCGAGGCCTGGATCGCCTCGAGCAGCCCCGGCACCCCGGGCCGGTTCAGGCTCGGGTTGGCGGCGACGCGGGTGCGCTCGTTCAGGATCGCGTCGTTGTCCTTCAGGAACTGCGCCTCCTGCGCGTCCTTCAGCGGGATGAAGACCATCGGGTCGCCGCCCGACGAAACCGCGCGCCGCGTCAGCCCGACGACGGTGTAGTCGTGGCGCCGGATGCGAATGCGGTCGCCAAGCGCGAAGCCGGTCTTCGCGTCCGCCACCGCCTCGTAGTGGCTGCGCGTGAGATGGCGGCCCGCGATCAGGAAGCGCGGCTCGCCCGGCTGCCCCGGCTCGAAACCGACGACCATCGCGCGCACGTCGTCCTGCCCCTTTCTGACCTGCATCGTCAGGTAGGTCACGTTGGCGGCGCGTGCGACTCCGGGGAGCGCGCGAATGCTGCGCACGGCGTCGTCGCGCAGGCTCGACGCCTCGGCGTACGGGCCCTGCGTGTCCTGCTGCACGACCCAGAGGTCGGCGCCGCTGTTGTGCAGCAGCACGCGCCCGTCCTCGACCATGCCGCGGTAGATACCGGCCATGCTTAGCGTGAGGCCGATCAAGAGGCCGAGCCCCACGCCGGTGAGGACGAACTTGCCCCACGCATGCGCGATGTCGCGGCCCGCGAGGTTGATCATGGCCTGGCGGGCACGATCGCGTCGACGATCTCGATCCGGTTGCCGGCCGAGAGCTCGCGCTCGCTGTAGACGACGACGCGGTCGCCGGCGGCAAGGCCTTCGAGCACCTGCACCCGCCCGTCGAGGCCCGACTGGCCGACGCGCACCGGCACAAAGCGCGGCGTGCGCCCGTCGATCCGCCAGACGCCGACCTGCTCGCCCCGGTGCTGCAGGCTGGCATTGGGCACCACGAGGGCAGGCTTGGCGGCGGGCAGCGTGAGCGTCACCTCGGCCAAGTCGCCGATCGACGCCGGGAGCGCCGATTCCGCGGGCGGCGCATCGAAGCCGACCATCGCGACGCGTTCCTCGGTCACGCTGTCGCTCACCGCCTCGACGCGCGCGACGGCGCCGGACAGCGGCCTTTCCGGGTCCGAGCGCAAGGCGATGCTCGCTTTCAGGCCCGGTGCCAGCCCGGCCGATCGGCCCTGGTCCAGTCGCACGCGAAGCCAGAGCGAATGCGGATCGGCCAGCCGCAGCACCGCCTGGCCGGCGACGACGGTGGAGCCCGGTTCGGCATCGCGGCCGATGACGACGCCGTCGGCCGGTGCGGCAAGCCGTACGTTCTGCCGCTGCTGGCGCAGCCCGGCGCGCTCGGCGGCGAGGCGCTGCAAGTCATGCCGCGCGGCGCCGATGTTCGCGTCGGCGCTGGCGAGCGCGGCGTCGGCCGAGGCCTGCTCCTGCAGTTTGGCCTCGACCGCGGCGGCGCCGAAGAAGCCCTGCCTGCCGAGATCGGCGTAACGCTGCGCATTCGCCCGCGCGAGCTGCTGCCGGGCGAGCGCGTCGGCGCGTTGCGCCGCGGCTGCATCGGCCGCGCTGCGCGCGCGTTCGATCGAGGCGTCGATCGCGGCCACACGCTCGTCGAGGTCGATCGGGTCCATCTCGGCCAGCAGTTGGCCGGCCGCAACCCGGTCGCCGACATCGACGAGCACACGGCGCACGCGCCCCGAGGTCGTCGGCCCGATCAGGAAGCTGCGCCGCGCCTCGATCGTTCCGATGCCGAACAAGGCCGGCACGACCGCCTCTTCGGCGACCTGATGCACCGTGACGCGCACCGCGGCCATCGGGCCAGTGCGCAACGCCACGTAGGCGAGCGCGGCAATCAGGATAACCAGCGGCAACACCATCGCCGCGCGCCGCAGCCAGATGCGAGAGGTCTTCATGGCGCACGGCGCAGGCCGCGCTCGTAGATCGCGAACAGCGCCGCGGCGCGCTCCTTCATCCCGGCGACGCTGGCGCTCGCCATCGACTGCATCACGAGACCCTGCACGATGCCGACGAACAGCGTCGCCGCGGCGTCGAGATCGGCATCCGGATCGATCGTGCCGCGCGCCACCTCGGCATCGAGCAGGCGGCGCAGCAACTTGCGATAAGCCTTCAACAGACCCTGGACTTCGCGCTTGGTCGCCGCATCGGCCGAACCCTGCAGCTCGTGAAAGATGAGGCGCGGAACGCCCGGGTGGGCGACGATGAATCCGACGTGCGCCTCGAAGACCGCCGCGAGCGCCGCGAACGGTGCGTCGGCAGCGGCGGTAGCCGCTGCCTCCAGACTGCTCGTCAGGCGGGTGTGAATCCACGCCATGCAGGCGAGCCAGATCGCGTCCTTGGTCGGGAAGTGCTTGAAGACAGCCCCCTGCGTGACGCCG
>JBDHSE010000273.1:0-3961 GCA_039807955.1 Ideonella sp.
ACCTCGATGCCGAAGTGCGTCGCGAGCGTGTAGAGGATCGCGAGGCCGCCGCCGAGGATCGCGCGCCGGTCGTCGCGCAGCCCGGGCAGCGCGAGACGGTCGATATGGCCGGCGGCGAGGCATTGGCCGATGCACCAGCGCAGGCCGTGCGGCGTGATGCGGCCGTCGGTGATGCTGCTGGCGGCGAGCAGTTGCGAGACGGCGCCCGCCGTGCCGCTCGAGCCGAGCGCCTCGCGCCAGTGGCGGCGCGCGAAAGGGCCGAGCGCCTCCTCGAACTCGGCGCCGGCGGCGATCTGCGCGCGGCGAAACGCGGCCTCGGTCAGCCGCCCGTCGGCGAAGCAGGCGAGCGACAGGCCGACGCTGCCGACCTGGAACGACTCGGCACGCTCGGGCTCGAGGCCGCTGCCGATGATCATCTCGGTCGAACGCCCGCCGATGTCGATGACGAGCCGACGCGTGGCCGACGGCTGCAGGCGGGCGACGCCGGCGAAGATCAGGCGCGCCTCCTCGCGGCCGGAGATGACTTCGATCGGCAGGCCGAGCACCTGCTGCGCGCGGGCGAGGAAGGCGTCGCGGTTGCGCGCCTCGCGCAGCGTCTGCGTCGCCACCGCGCGCACCTGCGTCGCTGCGTAGCCGGTGAGGCGCTGCGCGAAGTAGGCGAGGCAGGCGAGGCCGCGTTGCGCCGCCTCCTCGGTGAGGAATCCGTCGGCGTCGAGCCCGGCGCCCAGGCGCACGGTCTCCTTCAGGTACTCGATGCGGCGGTAGCGGCCGTGCGCCGCGACGCCGATCTCGAGGCGGAAGCTGTTCGAGCCGATGTCGATCGCCGCCAGCCGGTCGGGCCAGCGCGACGCGTGCGGCGCCGCGCGCAGGGGGTGGCCTTGCAGATCCATGCGCGGATTGTCATGACTTTTGCGCGCCGCCCCGGGCCGGCAGGCGCGGCCAACTGCCGGATCCAGGTTCATAGAATCGAGGCATCCGCACGAACCCAGGGAGAGCGTGATGCAGGGTGATGCCATCGAACTGTCGAGCGACGAGATCGACCGTCTGGCGCCGAACCGCGACTTCAGCCGGCGCGGCTTCATCGCGACCACCGTCGGCAGCGGCTTTGCCGCGGCCGTGATGCCGGTCACGGCGCAGGCGATCAACACGACGAGCGACGGCCTGACGGTGGGCGAGGTGACGATCCCGGCCGGCGGCTTCAAGCTGCCGGCGTATCGGGCGATGCCGGCCGGCAAGACGGAGCTGCCGATCGTGCTCGTCGTCTCCGAGATCTTCGGCGTGCACGAGCACATCGCCGACGTCGCACGCCGTTTCGCGCACCTCGGCTACCTCGCGATCGCGCCCGAACTGTTCGTGCGCCAGGGTGACGCCCAGTCCTACGGCGAGATCGCGCGGCTGATCGCGGAAGTGATCTCGAAGGTGCCCGACGCGCAGGTCATGGGCGACCTCGACGCCTGCGTCGAATGGGCCGGCGCCAACGGCGGCGACACGAAGCGCCTCGGCATCACCGGCTTTTGCTGGGGCGGGCGCATCACCTGGCTCTACGCGGCGCACAGCGCGAAGCTGAAGGCCGGCGTCGCGTGGTACGGCAAGCTCGTCGGTGCGCCCAACGCGCTGCAGCCGAAGAACCCGGTCGACATCGCAGGCCAGTTGCAGGCGCCGGTGCTCGGCCTTTACGGCGGCGCCGACAGCGGCATCCCGCTCGACACGGTCGAGAAGATGAAGGCGGCGCTCGCGGCCGGAAGCCCGGCGGCGCGCAAGTCGAAGTTCGTCGTCTTCCCCGACGCGCCGCATGCGTTCCATGCCGACTACCGGCCGAGCTTTCGCAAGGCTGCGGCCGAGGAGGGGTGGAAGCGCTGCGTCGCATGGTTGCGCGATCACGGCGTCGCCTGAGCGCGCGCGCCGCGGTGCAGCCTCATGCAGGTCTCGCGGTGGCGGCGGGCATCGCCGCTCCGCGCTGATCGCGCCCTCGACCGCGCCGGATGACGCTCGCCTACATCGTCCTTGCGACGCTCGCCGGCGGGCTGCTGTCGGTCGCGATCGCCGCCAGCCTGACGGTCGGGCTGCTCGCGCGGCTCGTGAAGAACCTCGTCAGCCTGTCGGCCGGCGTGCTGCTCGCGACCGCTCTGCTCAACATCCTGCCCGAGGCGTTCGACGGCCACGCCAGCCCGCAAAGCCTGTTCGCGACGCTGCTCGCCGGATTGATGTTCTTCTTCCTGCTCGAGAAGGCGGAGCTCTACCGCCACACGCACCACCACGAAGGCGACGGCCACCACCACCATCACGAGTTCGACGCGATCCAGGCCGGGCGCGGCGGCTGGAGCGTGCTGCTCGGCGACAGCATCCACAACTTCTGCGACGGCGTCATCATCGCCGCCGCGTTCCTCGCCGACGTGCGGCTGGGCGTCGTCACGTCGCTCGCGATCATCGCCCACGAAATACCGCAGGAGGTCGGCGACTACATCGTGCTGCTCAACGCCGGGCTGTCGCGCCGCCGGGCGCTCGCCTACAACGCGCTGTCTGGCCTGTCGGCGGTCGTCGGCGGCGTGATCGGCTACTTCGTCGTCGGCCGCTGGGAGGTGCTCTTCCCGTACCTGCTCGTCGTCGCCGCGAGCAGCTTCATCTACGTCGCCGTCGCCGACCTCATCCCGCAGCTGCAGCAGCGCATGCCGCTCGCCGACACCGCGGCGCAACTGGCGTGGCTCGCGGCGGGGATGGGGATCATCGTCGTCGTCGTGCGGCTGGTGCACTGAGCGGCGAGGCTCGCGCCGGCTGCGCAGGCAAGGTAATATCCGCTCGACGGATCTGTATTACCTCGGTCGAGACCCGCATGAATGTCATCACGCTCAAGCTTCCCGAGTCGCTGGACGCCGCGTTGCTCCAGGCGAGCCGGCAGCGCGGGCTCTCCAAGTCGGCGTTCGTGCGCGAGGCTTTGGAGCAGGCGCTCGGACTGCACGAGGCACGTGCCGGCGGTGCGGCGCGCTGGGCGGCGCAATGGCGCGGCAGGCTTGCGGCGGCACCCGCCGATACGCTGCGCGAGCCGACCGAGGATGACGCGCGGCTCGCGCACCTGCTCGCCAAACACCTGCGTTGATCGCGGCGGCGCCACATGCGGCTGCTGCTCGACATCAACATCCTGCTCGATGTCGCGTTCCAGCGGCCCGGCGAGCCTGCATCGACACGCCTGATCGGCCTGTGCGGCAGCGCGCACGAGGCCTGGGTCGCCTGGCACACGCTGGCGACGCTGGCCTACCTCATCGAGCGTCAACTGGGCGCGGCCGAGGCGCGAAGCTTTGTCGAGGGGCTGCTCGGTTGGGCCGGTGTGGCGCCGACGACGCACGCCGACGCCGTCCGGGCGCTCGCCCTGCCGATGCCCGACTTCGAGGACGCCTTGCAGGCCGCCGCAGCGATGGCCTGCGGCGCGCAGGCGATCGTCACGCGCAATGGGCGCGACTTCAAGGGCTCGCCGGTGCCCGCGATGACGCCCGAGACGTTCCTCAGGCGGTACGGAGTCCGCGGGGGGTGACGCGGCGGCCGATACGGCCGCTGCACTCTGGTGTGGCGAGCGCGGCGGAATGCGAGGTCCGGCGGGACCGCCCTTCGAGGGCGTCGAGTCGGCCTCGATGTTCTCAACGCACGACGAGCACCGGGATCGTCGAGTGCGTCAGCACCTTCTGCGTCTCGCTGCCGAGCAGCAGCGCGGTGACGCCGCGGCGGCCGTGGGACGACATGACGATCAGCTCGCAGGCGTTGTTCTTCGCGTGCTCGATGATCGCCTCCCACGGATGGACGGCTTCGATGGTGTGCGCTTCGCATGCCACGGCGGCGGCCTTGCATTCGTTGCGCACGGTGTTGACGCGGTCGGCGGCGATGCGTTCCTGGGCGTCGAAGAACTCCTGCGGCGGCACCGGCTGCATCTCCGAGATCGCGCTGTAGGGGAAGGGCTCCTTCACGCTGAGCG
>JBDHSE010000274.1:0-3932 GCA_039807955.1 Ideonella sp.
CCCGCTGCTGCCGAACTACAAATGGGTGCCGATCGGCTACCACGGCCGCGCCTCGTCGATCGTCGTCAGCAGCACGGCGATTCGCCGCCCGGTGGGCCAGACCAAGGGCAGCGCCGAGACGCCGGTGTTCGGGCCCAGCCAGCGCATGGACTACGAACTCGAACTCGGCTTCCTGATCGGCGGCGCCGACAACGCGATCGGCGCGCCGGTACCGATGGCCGACGCCGAGGCGCGGCTGTTCGGCGTCGCGCTCTTCAACGACTGGTCGGCGCGCGACATCCAGCCCTGGGAGTACCAGCCGCTCGGGCCGTTCCTGTCGAAGAACTTCGGCAGCACGCTCGCGCCGTGGGTCGTGACGATGGAGGCCTTGGCGCCGTTTCGCTGCGCGTTCACGCGGCCGGCTGGAGACCCCGCGCCGCTGCCGTACCTCGACTCGGCGGCGAACCGCGAACGCGGCGCGCTCGACGTGCAGCTCGAAGTGTGGCTGCAGACGGCGAAGATGCGCGCGGCTGGACAACCGGCGGTGCGGCTGAGCGGCTCGAGCTCGCGCGAGGCGGCGTACTGGACGCCGGCGCAACTCGTCGTCCACCACGCGGTCGGCGGCTGTAACCTGCGCGCCGGCGACCTGCTCGGCTCCGGCACCCTGTCGGGCCCGGGGCCGGGCCAGTCGGGCTCAATGCTCGAGCTGGCGGTCGGCGGAAAGCAGCCGATCGTGCTTCCCAACGGCGAGGAGCGCAGTTTTCTCGCCGACGGCGACACGCTCTCGCTGCGCGGCTGGTGCGAGCGCGCAGGCGCGCGCCGCATCGGCTTCGGACCCTGCAGCGGAACGATCACGGCCGCGCGCGAAGTTCGCTGAGCGCGAGCCCGCGGGGCTCGAGCCTCAGCCCCGCAGTCGCGCGGCGTCGAAGCCCTCGGCGTCGATCGCCGGTGCACGGCCGGCGATCTGATCGGCGAGCAGGCGTGCCGATCCGCAGGCGAGCGCCCAGCCGTTCGCGCCGTGGCCGAGGTTGAGCCAGACGCCCGATACGCCGCTCGCGCCGAGCAGCGGCGCGCCGTCGGGCAGCGCCGGACTCGCGCCGATCCACTGCTGCGCCTGGCGGATGTGCGTCGCGCCGGGGTACCAGTCGTTGAGCACCTTGTGCAGCGTCGCGACGAGCTGCGGATCGGCGTGCCTCGAGTTGCCGCCGAGCTGTGCGCCGCCGGCGACGCGCAGGCGTTTGCCCAGCCGCGAGACGGTGACGTGGAAGCGCGCGTCGATCAGCGCCGCGCGCGGGCCGAGATCGGTGTGCTCGTCGATGTGGCGCAGCGGCGCGGTGATCGAGGTGCCGCGCACCGCGGCCAGCGGCAGCGAGAGGCCGTGCGGCGCCAGCAGCTTCGGCGCGCCGAGCGCGGCGCAGACGACGATGGCGTCGAACGTTTCGGTGACCGGGTCGAGCGCCATCGGCTGCGTCGCGAGGCCTTCGCGCGACGCGGCGTCGCCCGCGCCGCCGAAGCGCGTCGTTTCGCCTTCGCTCATCTGCTCGTGCGTGACGCCGGGCTGCGCGCCCGGATGCAGCGCGCGCACCGTCGTGTGAAACCGGAACCGCGCGCCGAGGCGCTGAGCGTGTTCGCGCATCAGCCAGGCGAACTGCCGGCAGTTGCCGACGCCGTCGCCGGGCAGGTGGATGCCGCCGTGCAGTGGCGTCGCGCGGCAAAGCCCGGGCTCGACGCGCAGGCAGCCGTCGGGGTCGAGTTCTTCGAACCCGATGCCGAGTTCGCCGAGCATCGCCAGGCCCGGCCGCAGCGCGGCGAGGTCGCGCTTGCCGCGCAGCAGCACGAGGCAGCCGTCGCCGCGCTCGTAGTCGAGCCGCAGCGAGCGCGTCAGCTCGTCGAGCCGTTCGCGGCTGTAGGTCGCGAGACGATGCATCCGGGCGCGGTTGGCAGCGAGCAGGGATGGATTGCGGGAACGCCAGCGCGCGTGCAACCAACCGAATGTCGATGGCACGAGGAGCGTGCGCAGCCGAGCCGACGCGAGCAGCTCGACCGTGCGGCCACGGGCCAGCCAGGGGACGACGTAACCGGGCCCGTCGAGGCCGGCGTTGGCGAAGCTCGCCTCTGCGCCGACGCTGCCGCGGCGCTCGAAGACGGTCGTCTCGTGGCCGTCGGCCGCGAGTTCGTAGGCGGTGGTCGCGCCGACGATGCCGGCGCCGATGACAGCGACGCGCATCCTCAGGCGCGCGCCGCGCAGGGCAGCGCCTGGGCGAGCGCGGCCTCGATCGCAAGCGAAGCGTCGAGCACGGTGTCGTCTTGCATTGCGCCGCTCCACACCATCAGCCCGACCGGCCATTCGCTTGGCGCATGGCACGGCAGCGACAGCGCGCAGCCATCGAGCATGTTGACGACCGAGGTGTTGCGAAGGAGCAGGGCGTTGGCGGCGTGGAAGGCTTCGTCGCTCGCCGCGAGCGGCGCGATAGGCGGCGCGACGATCGGCACCGTGGGCGACAGGAGCGCGGTGTAGCCGCGCAGGCGCTGCTCCATCGCGGCGATCCAGGCGCGGCGGGCGGCGACGAGGTCGATGTAGTCGGCCGCACCGATCGACTCGCCGCGCCGGATGCGCACCGCGACCCGCGGGTCGTAGTCGGCTTCGCGCGTTGCAAGCAGCTTGCGGTGCCAGGCCCAGGACTCGGCCGCCGCGAAGCCGCCCGAGACCTGCAGGCGGCTCAACTGATCGAGTTCGGAGATCGCGATCTCGTCGATCGCCGCGCCGGCGGCGCGCAAGACATCGATCGCGCGCGTGAATGCCGCGCCGACGTTTGCGTCGAGGCCGTCCAGCATCGTCGTCGTCGGCAGCGCGAAGCGCATCGCGCGCAACGGCAGCGCGGCAAGCCTTGTGCTGCGCGCCGCCAGGATCTCGTGCAGCAGCACGGCGTCGCGCACCGAGCGCGTGATCGCGCACGCCGTGTCGAGCGTCGTCGACAGCGGGATGCAGCCGGATGTCGGCACGATTCGCGCCGTGCTCTTGAAGCCGACCAGGCCCTGCAGCGCGGCCGGGATGCGGATCGAGCCGCCGGTGTCCGAACCGAGCGCCGCCCACGCCGCGCCGGCGGCGACCGACACCGCGCCGCCCGAAGTCGAGCCGCCGGGGATGCGCGGCGCCGCGTCGAGCTTCGCCGTCGCCGGATTGGCCGGCGTGCCGTAGTGCGGGTTGATGCCGACGCCCGAGAACGCGAACTCGGTCATGTTGGTGTGGCCGACGAGCGCCGCGCCGGCCGCGCGCAGGCGGGCGACGGCGGGGGCGTCGATCGCGGCCGGCGGCCGGTCGGCGAGGACGGTCGAGCCGGCGGTCGTCAGCTGGCCGGCGACGTCGAACAAGTCCTTCACGCTCACCGCGAGCCCGGCAAGCAGCGGCAGCGGCGCACCGGCCTTGCGCTGGGCGTCGACGAAGGCGGCGACATCGGCCGCGCCGTCGAAGCGGCGGATGAACGCATGGCGCATCGCGTCGCTGTCGGCCGCATGCGCCGCACGCTCGAAGAGCGCGCTGCTGCGGTCGCGGCCGGCGGCGATCGCGTCGCGGGCGGCGGCCAGGTCGATCCATTCGGGCGTCATCGTCCTGCTATACTCCACGGGTTTATCCGGACGCCAACGCCGCGAGCCCTTCGCGGTGGATCGGATCAGGACGAGCCGAGCGGCGGTGGGATCGACAATCAGCGAACCCGGCACTCGAAAGGTGTTGCAACTGGAACGACCGGTTGCAATTCAGGCCGGATTTTAGAACCAACCTTTGGAACCCTCATGACAGTCAGCATGCGTGAAATGCTGGAAGCCGGTGTGCATTTCGGACACCAGACGCGCTTCTGGAACCCGAAGATGGCCCCGTACATCTACGGCCATCGCAACAAGATCCACATCATCAACCTCGAGAAGACGCAGCCGCTCTTCGAAGAGGCGATGAA
>JBDHSE010000011.1:0-23828 GCA_039807955.1 Ideonella sp.
CCGCCGAACAGGCCCACCTTGCCGCCCTTGGCGAACGGGCAGATGAGGTCGATGACCTTGATGCCGGTCTCGAGCAGCTCGGTCGAGGGCGACAGCTCGTCGTAGCTCGGCGCCTTGCGGTGGATCGACGCGGTCAGCGTCTGGTCGATGTCGCCGCGCTCGTCGATCGGCGTGCCGAGCACGTCCATGATGCGGCCGAGCGTCGCCTTGCCGACCGGCACCGTGATCGGCGCGCCGGTGTTGTTGACCATCAACCCGCGGCGCAGGCCGTCCGACGAGCCGAGCGCGATGGTGCGCACGACGCCGTCGCCGAGCTGCTGCTGAACTTCGAGCGTCAGCGGCGTGCCCTCGAGCTTGAGGGCGTCGTAGACGCGCGGCATCTCATCGCGCGGGAATTCGACGTCCACCACGGCGCCGATGCACTGAACGATCTTGCCTTGTGCCATTTTCTTCAGTCCTTAGAACAGTATTCGATGGGTGCGCGCGTCAGCCCGAGATGGCCGCCGCGCCGCCGACGATCTCACTCAATTCCTTCGTGATCGCCGCCTGGCGGGTCTTGTTGTAGATGAGCTGCAGCTCGGCGATCAGGTTGCCGGCGTTGTCGGTCGCCGCCTTCATCGCGACCATCCGCGCCGATTGCTCGGACGCCATGTTCTCGGCCACCGCCTGGAACACGAGCGCCTCGATGTAGCGCGTCATCAGTTCGTTGATGACGACCGCCGGGTCGGGTTCGTAGATGTAGTCCCAGGCGTACTGCGCCTTCTCGGCCGCGGTCTGTTCGAGGTGCGCGCTCGTGAGCGGCAGGAGCTGCTCGATCACCGGCTCCTGCTTCATCGTGTTGATGAAGCGCGTGTAGCAGAGGTAGACGACGTCGATCTCGCCGGCGACGAAGGCGTCGAGCATGACCTTCACCGGGCCGATCAGGCGCTCGAGCAGCGGCGCGTCGCCGAGTTGCACCGCGTGGCTCACGACCTTGACGCCGATGCGGTTCAGGAACGCGTAGCCCTTGTTGCCGATCGCGACCGCCTGCGCGCTGCCGCCGCCGGCCTGCGAATCGCGCAGCTGGTTCGTCACCGCGCGCAGGATGTTGGTGTTCAGGCCGCCGCACAGGCCCTTGTCGGTCGTGACGATGATGTAGCCGGCGCGCTGATGGGACTCGACCTTGCGCATGTACGGCGAGCGGTACTCCGGGTTGGCAAGCGCGAGGTTGGCCATGATGTTGCGGATCTTGGTCGCGTACGGCCGCACCGCGCGCATCCGGTCCTGCGCCTTGCGCATCTTCGACGCGGAGACCATCTCCATGGCCTTCGTGATCTTCTTCGTGTTCTCGAAGCTCTTGATCTTGCCGCGCAGTTCCTTGCCTACCGCCATGCCGGTGCTCCTTGTCGCAGGTCGGTGATCAGCCGAAGGACTTCTTGAACGCGGCGATCGCGCCGCTCAGCTCTTCCTCGGCGGCCTTGTCCATCGCCTGCTCGGACTCGAGCTTCGCGAGCAGCGCGGCATGGCTCGACTTCAGGTGCTGCTGCATGCCGTGCTCGAAGGCGAGGATCTGCTTCACGTCGACGTCGTCCATGAAGCCCTTGTTGACGGCGAACAGCGTCGCCGCCTGCAGGCTGATCGGCAGCGGCGAGTACTGCGCCTGCTTGAGCAGTTCGGTGACGCGCGCGCCGCGGTCGAGCTGCTTGCGGGTCGCCTCGTCGAGGTCGGACGCGAACTGCGCGAACGCGGCCAGCTCGCGGTACTGCGCGAGGTCGGTGCGGATGCCGCCCGACAGCGACTTGATCAGCTTGGTCTGCGCCGACGAGCCGACGCGCGACACCGAGATGCCGGCGTTGATCGCGGGCCGGATGCCGGCGTTGAAGAGCGCCGTCTCGAGGAAGATCTGGCCGTCGGTGATCGAGATCACGTTCGTCGGCACGAAGGCCGAGACGTCGCCGGCCTGGGTCTCGATGATCGGCAGCGCGGTCAGCGACCCGGTCTTGCCCTTGACTTCGCCCTTCGTGAACTTCTCGACGTAGTCGGCGTTGACGCGCGCGGCGCGCTCGAGCAGGCGGCTGTGGAGGTAGAACACGTCGCCCGGGAACGCTTCGCGGCCCGGCGGGCGGCGCAGCAGCAGCGAGACCTGGCGATAGGCGACGGCCTGCTTGGAGAGGTCGTCGTAGATGATCAGCGCGTCCTGGCCGCGGTCGCGGAAGTACTCGCCCATCGTGCAGCCCGAGTAGGCCGCGACGTACTGCATCGCCGCCGATTCGGAGGCCGACGCGGCGACGACGATCGTGTACTCCATCGCACCGGCGTGTTCGAGCGCGCGCACCACGTTCTTGATCGACGACGCCTTCTGGCCGATCGCGACGTAGACGCAGGTCATGTTCTGACCCTTCTGGTTGATCACGGCATCGATCGCCAGCGCCGTCTTGCCGGTCTGACGGTCGCCGATGATCAGCTCGCGCTGGCCGCGGCCGATCGGCACCATCGAATCGATCGACTTCAAGCCGGTCTGCACCGGCTGGCTCACCGACTGGCGCGCGATCACGCCCGGCGCGACCTTCTCGATCACGTCCGTCATCTTGGCGTTGATCGGGCCCTTGCCGTCGATCGGCTGGCCGAGCGCGTTGACGACGCGGCCGATCAGCTCGGGGCCGATCGGCACTTCGAGAATGCGGCCGGTGCACTTGACGGTGTCGCCTTCCGAGATGTGCTCGTATTCGCCCAAGATGACCGCGCCGACCGAGTCGCGCTCGAGGTTGAGCGCGAGGCCGAAGGTCTGCTGGCCGTCGGGCGTCGCCGGGAACTCGAGCATTTCGCCGGCCATCGCGTCCGACAGGCCGTGCACGCGCACGATGCCGTCGGTCACCGAGACGACGGTGCCCTGGTTCTTGATGTCGCTCTGGCCGCCAAGGCCCTCGATGCGGCTCTTGATGAGTTCGGAAATTTCTGCGGGATTGAGTTGCATGGTGTTCTCCGGTTCACGCCCGGGGCGCCGGCGGCGGCCCCTCAGGCGGTTAACGCGACTTTCATTTGTTCCAGACGGGCCCTGACCGAGGTGTCGAGCACCTCGTCGCCGACGATCGCGCGGATGCCGCCGATCAAGTCGGGTGTGACGACGACCTTGGCATTGAGCTTGCGCCCGAAGCGCTTCTCGAGCGTCGCGACAACCTGCGCGAGCTGCGCGGCGTCGATCTCGAAGGCGCTCTCGATCGTCGCGTCCGACACGCCGCCGCGCGCATTGACGAGCGCCTGGAACTGCGCCGCCATCTCCGGCAGCGCAGCCAAACGGCCGTTGTCGATGACGGCGTGCAGCAGGTTGCCGATTCGCGTGTCGAGCGCGCCGCCGACCGCTGCGCCGATGACGTCGAAGACCTGCTGGCCCAGCGTCTTCGGGTTGTCGGCGAATTCGCGCAGCCGGTCGTCTTCTGCGACCAACGCGAGCGCGTTCATCTGCTGCGACAACGCGGGCGCGTCGGCTGGCGCGACCGCCTTGAAGAGCGCCTCGGCGTAGGGGCGGGCAATGGTTGCCAGTTCGGCCATCGTCAGACCTCCCGCCGCGCCGCGGCGCGGAAAACGTTCTGCGCGCGCGCGGTCATGCTCAAAGCTCCGCCTTCAGCCGGCCGAGCAACTCGGCGTGGACGCCGGCGTTGACTTCGCGGCGCAGGATCGCCTCGGCGCCCTTGACGGCGAGGCCGGCGACCTGCTCGCGCAGCGACTCGCGTGCCTTGAGCGCTTCCTGCTCCGCCTCGGCGCGCGCGGCGGCGATGATCTTGGCGCCCTCTTCGCTCGCGCGGCCCTTGGCCTCCTCGATCATCTGCTGGGCAAGATGCTCGGCGTCGGCCAGGCGGCGCGTTGCGTCGTCGCGCGCGGCGGACAGCTGCTGCTCGACGCGCTTGTTGGCCTCGGCGAGTTCGGCTTTCGCCTTGTCGGCCGCCGACAGCCCGGCGGCGATTTTCTTCGCGCGCTCGTCGAGTGCCGCCGTCACCGGCGGCCAGATGAATCGCATCGTGAACCAGACCAGGATCATGAAAACGATCATCTGGAAGATCAATGTCGCAGTGATGCTCACTTTGGTGCCTCGTCAATCACGTGGGCCGGCAGCCTGCCGATCCGGCAAGCCGCCCGATACAGCACGGGCCGCAGCCCGGCTTACTTCGGCAGGTTCGCGATCTGCGCCAGGAACGGGTTGGCGGTCGTGAACCACAGCGCGATACCGACGCCGATGATGAACGAGGCGTCGATCAGGCCCACGAGCAGGAACATCTTGGTTTGCAGTTCGCCCATCAGTTCGGGCTGGCGGGCGGCGGATTCGAGGTACTTGCTGCCCATGACGCCGATGCCGACGCAAGCGCCCAAGGCGCCCAGGCCGATGATGAGACCAGCAGCTACCGCGACGAGACCGATGAGTTCCATGTAAGACTCCTGTTGAAATTGAGAGAAAGGGACCGCAGAGAAAGAAACAACCGTTGCCCGATCAGTGCGCGTCGTGCGCCTGACCGATGTAGACGAGCGCCAGCATCATGAAGACGAAGGCCTGGAGGATGATGATCAGGATGTGGAAGATCGCCCAGATCGTGCCGGCGATGATGTGGCCGACGCCGAGCAGGACGCCGCCGAGCGAGAGCGTGAACGCGCCGCCCATCAGCGCGATCAGCAGGAAGATCAGCTCGCCGGCGTACATGTTGCCGAACAGCCGCATGCCGTGCGACACCGTCTTCGCGATGAACTCGATGATCTGCATCGCGAAGTTGGCCGGGTACAGCAGCCAGTGGTTGCCGAACGGCGCGGTGAAGAGTTCGTGGATCCAGCCGCCGACGCCCTTGATCTTGACGTTGTAGAAAAGGCAGATCAAGAGCACCGCGATCGACAGCCCCATCGTCATCGACAGGTCGGCGGTCGGCACCACACGCATGTAGGCGTGATGCGGGTCGCCTCCGGCGGCGCCGAAGATCTGGGCCCAGATCACAGCCAGCAGATCGACCGGCACGAGGTCCATCGTGTTCATCAGCGTGATCCAGACGAACACCGTCAGCGCCAGCGGCGCGGCGAACTTGCGGCTCTGGGCGTTGTGGATGATGCCCTTGGCCTGGACGTCGACCATCTCGATCAGCCATTCGACGGCCGCCTGGAAGCGCCCCGGCACGCCCGACGTCGCCTTGCGCGCCGCGAGCCACATCAGCCAGCAGGTGAGGATGCCGGTGAGCGTGCCCCAGAACAGCGAGTCGTAGTGGAAGACCGAGAAATCGACGAGCCCGGTGACTTCGCCGTTGCCGAGGTGCGTCAGGTGGTGAACGATGTATTCACCGGCCGTCTGGGATTGCGCTTCCGCTGCCATGTCTGTTGCGTCCAGTCCAGTCCACTATCTGCGGCGCCACAACAGCGCCAGCCAGTTCACCTGCAAGCACACCGCCATCGCGATCAGCAGCGCCGGCCAGTCGAGCCCCGGCACCACCCGCGCCGCCGCCACCAGCAACGCCAGCGCCAGCACCAACTTCAACCCGGTCCAGGCGAAGAAACCCATCGCTCCTTCGACCAGCCCGGTTCCTGCGATGCGGCCCACGCCCCATGCCAGCATCGCAGTCGGCACGACGATGACCGCCGCGCCGTAGAGCGCCGACCAGCCCGCGTCGCGCCCGAAAATTCCCCACGCGAGGGCGCCGGTCACGAGTCCCACCAGCGCCTGCGCCGCAACCACCCGCCACGCCGAAACCTGGGGGTGCTTCTCTCGCAATGCCTGCGCCTGCGCCGCCGACAACGGGACGGGGGGTTCCTCGTCCTCGTCGTCCCAGCCGCCGCGATCGATGCGCTCGTTCATCGTGAGTGCCTGATCCGTCGCCTGCAAAGCCTTGGGATTATACGAAAGCCGCGCACGCTCTCCGCAATCTTCCGGCGAACGCAACGGGTCGTCAGCCTCGTGCCAGCCTGCGGGCGTTGGATTGCGCCCGGCGCGGCGTCAGTGCGTCGTGCGGATGTCGAGCGTCATCCAGGCGCTGTGGCTCTGCCCGGGCTGCAGCGTGACGAGGCCGAGCGCGCTCGGCGCCGGCTGGTTGATCGCGTTCGTCACGTGGCTCACCGGCTCGACGCAGAAGTAGTCCTTCGCCGGCGGCGTGTAGATCACGAGCCGCGACAACGACGAACGCAGGGTCAGCGCGAACCGCTCGTCGCGGATCCGCGCCGGGCCGCTCCAGCCCTCGAAGCCGTGGTCGTAGTCGAGATGGGCGAGGTCGGCATCGACGCCGGGCTGCGGCACGAGCTGGGTCGGCAGCTGCAGCGCATCGACCTCCCAGCGCCCGCTGCAATCGACATGCAGCCGGCTGCGCGCGCGCCGCGGGAAGTACGGATGCCAGCCGAGCCCGAACGGCGCCGCCTGCGCCGACGTGTTGGTCACGCGCAATTCGGTGTGCAGCGAGGTCGGCCCGAGCTGGAACAGCTGGCGCGCCCTGAACTCGAACGGCCAGCCGTCGTCGGCGCGATGCTCGAGCGTCAGCGCCACCTCGGCCGGGCCGCTCGTTGCGTCGCCCGGTTCGACCTGCCAGACGCCGAGGTGGCCGACGCCGTGCAGCGCATGGGGGCCGGCGTCGGTATTGGGCGTGAGCTGGTAAGACTGCCCGCGCCACTGGAAGCGGCCGTGATCGACGCGGTTCGAATACGGCACGAGCGGATACGACGCCGCGTCGCACGAGGCGCCGAGCTGTTCGGGCTCGCACGAGCGCAGCACCGGCACGCCCTGATGCCAGAGCCCGGCGATCGCACCGCCGAGGTCGGGCCGCAACGCCAGCCGCAACGCGCCGGCCTTCAGCTCGAAGAACTGCGCGCCGGGGTCGATCGTCGATGAGGGCATGGTCGTCAGCACTCGCGGCCGGTGCGGGTGCCGCTCGCGAGCGAGTGCACGTGCATCGACTCCTGCGCCTTGAGCGCGCCGATCGCCTCCTTCGCGCCGCGGATCAGCAGCGCGAGGTCGGAGCCGATGGCGACGAAGTCGAACCCGATCGCGCGGTACTCGGCAACGATCTCGGGCGTCGCGCCGGACGCGCCGACCGGCCTGCCGATCGCCTTGCAGCGCTGCACCGCATCGGCGATCAGATCCATCACTTCCGGATGCGTCGGCTCGCCGAGATGACCCATCGCCGCTGCAAGATCGGCTGGAGCGATGAAGACCGCGTCCACCCCCGGCACTGCGGCGATCGATTCGAGCCGGCCGATCGCCTGCACCGTCTCGAGTTGAACGATCAGCGCCAGGCCGCGCTGCGCGTTGCGCGCGTAGCCCGGGTCGGTGCCGAAGCGCGACGCCCGGCCGCCGGTCGACAGCGCCCGCACGCCGTCGGGCGGATAGCGCGTCGCGGCGACTGCCGAGCGCGCCGCGTCCGCATCCTGCACGCCGGGCACCACGAGCGTCGTTGCGCCGGCATCGAGCACGCGCTGGATCGCGACCCGGTCGTTGCCGGGCACACGCACCAGCGCCGCCATGCGCGTCGCGGCCAGTGCCTGCAGCAGGTGCACGAGGGCCATCGCATCGACCGGCGAATGCGCGAGGTCGATCAGGCCCCAGTCGAACCCGGCGTCGGCGACGGCCTCGGCGACAAGCGGACTTGCCGAACCGATCCAGGTGCCGATCGGCGGATGGCCGCCGCTGGCGCCGAGCAGTTGCTTGAATGCGTTCATCGGCGAAGCTGTCGAAACCTGTATCGGCGGCGGCGGCGGCGCGGCATCAGCCGAGCTCGGCCTTCAGGTAGTGCGCGCCGGCGATCGGGTTGAAATAGTACGGCGCGATCTCCTCGAAGCCGAGCGAGGCGTAAAGACCGCGCGCCGCCTCCATCTCGTCGAGCGTATCGAGCAGCATCACCGAATAGCCGGCGCCGCGCGCCTCGTCGAGCAGGGTCTGCGCCAGCATGCGCCCGAGGCCGAAGCGGCGAAACGCCGGCCGCACGTACAGGCGCTTCATCTCGCAGGCGTTCGCATAGTCGGTGTCGGCCAGCCCGCGCATCGCGCCGCAGGCCGCGAGTTCGGCGTCGACATAGGCCAGCAGCAGCCTGCCGCCGGGCGCGGCGTAGTCGCCCGGCAGCGTCTCGAGCTCGGCATCGAAGTTCTGGAACGACAGATCGACCGGCAGGCTGCGCGCGTAGTCGCTGAAGATCTCGCGCGCGGCGTCGATCAGAGGCGCGGTGTCGGCAACCACGAGTCGTATCTCCGGAGGGGCGTCCATGCCGATCGCGTCAGAGCGTGCCGGCGTCGGCGGTGCGCTCGGCCGATCGCTCGCGGCCGCGTCGATCGGCGCGCAGGTTACGCCAGACATTTGCCGCGAATGGCGGCGCCGAGCGGCGCCGCCGACAGGGTGGTTGGCTATCGTTCACGGGTTGTTGCGATCGGCTGCCCGAGTGTAGGCCAACGCCCTATCCGCCGAACCAGACGATGAACCCGACGCCCGCCGCGCAGGCGGTAAAGAGCACCGCCGCGAACAGCCACAGCGCCGCGCTGTCGTTGGCGGCCGGCACGCCGGCCGGCAGCAGCTTGTCGCCGCGGATCATCGGCCCGATCAGGTCGCGCTGGCGGCGCACGCGGTAGAAAATGATCGCCCCGACGTGCAGCAACACGAGCGCGAGGATGACCCAGCGGCCGATGTCGGCGTGATACGCCGTCAGCCGCGAACTCGTCGCCCCCGCAACGAAGCGCGCGAGCGGCCCGGCGTTCGAGATCTCGTCGTCGGCGAAGAGGCCGCTGGCGACCTGCAGCGTCAGGAAGACGAGCATCGCGACGATCGACGCGCTGCCCAGCGGCGTGTGGCCGACGTCGTGATACTCGTCGCGGCGCGACTGCCCGCGCAGGTAGCGCAGCACCGTCGCCGGGCCGCGCACGAAGGCCGAGAAGCGCGACCAGCGCCCGCCGACGAAGCCCCACAGCAGGCGAAACGCGATCAGCGCGAAGACGGTGTAGCCGAAGCGGAAGTGCCACACCATCGCGTTGCCGCCGATCGAGCCGCTCGCGA
Organism: Ideonella sp.; assembly: GCA_039807955.1. GTDB lineage: Bacteria > Pseudomonadota > Gammaproteobacteria > Burkholderiales > Burkholderiaceae_C > CAIKUF01. Next base: position 8,972 of record JBDHSE010000011.1, read on the forward strand.
ACGAGCCGACGACGCAGATCGCCAGCGCCCAGTGAAAGAGCCGCGTCGGCAGGTCCCAGATGCGCACCGCGCGCAGCGCACCGTCGCCGGCGCGAGCCGTGCCCGCTTGCTTGCTCACCGCCCGTCCCGTTTCCAGCAGTCGCGCATGGCGCCAACGATAGCGCCAGATCGGGGCGGCCGCACGCCCCGCCGGCGCGCGGCGCGGCCAAGCGCGAAAGCCGCCGCCTCCGTACACTGGCGCCGCCGCGCGCGGCAGCGAAGGCCCGTGCGGACGCCCACGCAACCCCATCCTCACCGGGAGAAGCAGCATGAATCGTTCGAAAGCCGTCCGTCTTGCATCGGCCGCCGCGCTCGTCGCGCTTGCCGCCGCGCTGCCCGCCGTCGCCCAGTTCGCGAAACCGGAGGACGCGATCGCCTACCGCCAGTCGGTGATGACGGTGATGGGCACTCATTTCGGGCGGCTCGGCGCGATGGTGCAGGGCAAGGTGCCGTTCGACGCCAAGGCGGCGGCCGAGAACGCCCACGTCGTGCACGAGATGTCGCTGCTGCCGTTCTCGGCGTTCGGCCCCGGCACCGACCTCGGCCACGACACCAAGGCCAAGCCCGACATCTGGAAGGACCCGGCCAAGTTCCAGGCCGCGGCCAAGGAGATGCAGCAGCAGGTCGTCAAGCTCGACGCCGCCGCCAAGGGCGGCAACCCGGATGCGATCAAGACTGCGTTCGGCGATACCGCGAAGGCCTGCAAGGCCTGCCACGACAACTTCCGCGAGAAGTGAGCCGCCGCCTCGCCGCGCGCGGCGTCAGCCGCGGTCGAACTTGAAGACGGCGACGCTCGCGAGCAGGTTCGGCCAGCGGTGCACCGCCTGGCCCTGCTGGATGCCGAAGGCGTCGAGGATGCGCAGCCCGTTCTTGCGGGCGAGCACCTCGAAGTCGGCGTAGGTGCCAACGCGGATGTTGGGCGTGTCGTACCACTGGTAGGGCAGCGCCTTCGTCACCGGCATGCGGCCGGAGGCGACGCGCAGCCGGTTCGGCCAGTGCGCGAAGTTCGGGAAGCTGACGATGCCGGCGCGGCCGACGCGCGCCGTCTCGCGCAGCATGCTCTCGGTGTTGCGCAGGTGCTGCATGGTGTCGAGCTGCAGCACGACGTCGAAGCTCTGGTCGTCGAAGATCGCGAGCCCCTCCTCGAGGTTGAGCTGGATGACGTTGACGCCGCGCTGCGCGCAGGCGAGCACGTTGGCGTCGGCGATCTCGACGCCGTAGCCGCTGCAGCCGCGCTTGTCGCGCAGGTGGGCGAGTAGCTCGCCGCTGCCGCAGCCGAGGTCGAGCACGCGCGAGCCCTGCGGCACGAGCCGCGCGATCAGCTCCATGTCCTTGCGCTCGCTCATGCTGACGGCCCCGCGTCCTGCGGGTCCGACGGGCTGCTCCCCGAGGGCGTCGCGACGCGGCTCGATGTGGCCTGATGCCCGGCCGGCGGCGCCAACTCCTGCCAGATGCGCTCGAACCGCGCCCGCAGCAGCGCGTGGTAGCGCGCGTCGTCGAGCAGGAAGGCGTCGTGGCCGTGCGGCGCGTCGATCTCGGCATAGCTCACGTCGAGCCGGTTGTCGAGCAGCGCCTTGACGATCTCGCGCGAGCGCGCCGGCGAGAAGCGCCAGTCGGTCGTGAAGCTGACGAGCTGGAACTTGCACGTCGCGGCGGCGAAGGCGCGCGCCAGGTCGCCGCCGTGCTCGCGCGCCGGATCGAAATAGTCGAGCGCGCGTGTGATCAAGAGGTAGGTGTTGGCGTCGAAGTATTCGCTGAACTTGTCGCCCTGGTGGCGCAGGTAGCCTTCGATCTGGAACTCGATGTCCTGCGTCGTGTAGCCGAGCGATTCGCTCTTCAACTCGCGCCCGAACTTCGACTCCATCGCATCGCCGCTCAGGTACGTGATGTGGCCGATCATGCGCGCGACGCGCAGCCCGCGCCGCGGCAGCGTGCCGTGCTCGCGGTAGTGGCCGGCGTGGAAGTCGGGGTCGGTCACGATCGCGCGGCGCGCGACCTCGTTGAACGCGATGTTCTGCGCCGTCAGGTTCGGCGCGGTCGCGATCGCGATGCAGTTCGCGATCCGCGCCGGCTGGCGCAGCGCCCAGTCGAGCGCCTGCATGCCGCCCAGGCTGCCGCCGATCACGGCGGCGAGGCGGGCTATGCCGAGCGCGTCGAGCAGCCGCAACTGCGCATCGACCCAGTCCTCGACGGTGACGACCGGGAAGTCGGCGCCGTAGACGCGGCCGGTCGCCGGGTTGGTCGTCGTCGGCCCGGTCGAGCCGAAGCACGAGCCGAGGTTGTTGACGCCGATGACGAAGAAGCGGTCGGTGTCGAGCGGCTTGCCGGGGCCGACGAGGTTGTCCCACCAGCCTTCGCTGCGGGCCTCGCCGGCGTAGGTGCCGGCGACATGGTGCGAGGCGTTCAACGCATGGCAGACGAGCACCGCGTTGCTGCGCGCGGCATTGAGCGTGCCGTAGGTTTCGTAGACCAGTGTGTAGCCGGCAAGCTCGGCGCCGCTGCGCAGCCGCAGCGCGGGCGCGAACGTCATCGACTGCGGCTGGACGTCGCCAACGGATCCCATGGGCGGCGCGCGTCGCGAAGGCAGGCCTGCGGCAGGCCTTCAGCCGCGCGGCACGGAATCGATGAAGCTCTGGCGCGCCTCGAGCTTCGCGCCGAGGCGGGCGAGGTTCGGATACGGGCTGCGCCAGTCGATGTGCGGCAGCCGGAAGTCGAGATAGCCGAGCGCGCAGCCGGTCGCGATGTCGGCGAGCGAGAAGTGGTTGCCGAAGCACCACGGCTTGTCGCCCAGGCCCTGCGACATCGCGCGCAGCGCGGCGGCGATGCGGCTCTCCTGGCGCGCGACCCAGGCGTTGCTGCGTTCGCCATCGGCGCGCCCCGGCCACGTCTTCTCGAGGCGCGCCAGCACCGCGGCGTCGAGCACGCCGTCGCCGAGCGCCTCCCAGGTACGCACCTCGGCGCGCTCGCGTCCGCGCTCGGGGATCAGCTTGCCGACCGGCGAGAGGGTATCGACATACTCGACGATGACGCGCGAGTCGAACACCGCCTCGACGCCCTCCATCACGAGGCAGGGCACCTTGCCGAGCGGGTTGATCTCGAGCATCGCGTCGCTGCCCCAGACGTCCTCCAGCACGAACTGGTAGTCGAGCTTCTTCTCGGCCATCACGATCCGCACCTTGCGGACGTAGGGGCTGGTGAGCGTGCCGATGAGTTTCATCCTGATGGTGTCCGCGGGCGTGTCGAAACGATTCTATAGAAGCACCCGCCGCGCGACCGATGCCTCGCGCGCGGCGGCGCGCCGCTAGGCGTACGCTTCGGCCTGCGGGTCGGTCGCCTCGAGCTCGTAGCTCGCAGCGACCATCGCCAGCCGCGCGATCACGCCGTACATGTAGAAGCGGTTCGGCGCGCTCGCCCCCGGCCGCACGCCGGGACGCGGCAACTGACCCGGTTCGGCGAACGCGAGCGGAACGTAGCGCGACCCCGGCGCGTTCAGGTTCTCGTCGGCGCCGCGCTCGGCGTGGACGCGATAGAAGCCGCCGATGACGTAGCGGTCGATCATGTAGACGACCGGCTCGGCGACCGCGTCGTTGATGCGCTCGTAGGTCGGCACGCCCTCCTGCACGATCACCTCGCTGACCTCGAGGCCGTCCTTCAGGTGGTCCATCGCCTCGCGCGCCTTGCGATCGAGTTCGGTCAGCTCCTTCGCGTCGTGCACCGTTATCACGCCCATGCCGTAGGTGCCGGCGTCAGCCTTGACGATGACGAACGGCCGCTCCTGGATGCCGTACTCCTTGTACTTGCGCCGGATCTTGCCGAGCAGCGCGTCGGCCTTGCTCGTCACGCAGTCGGCGCCGCCGGGGGCGAGGAAGTTCACCTCGCCGCAGTGCGCGAACATCGGGTTGATCAGCCACGGGTCCATGCCGAGCAGCTTGGCGAACTTCTTCGCGATCTCCTCGTAGGCGTGGAAGTGGTTCGACTTGCGGCGCACGCCCCAGCCGGCGTGCAGCGGCGGCAGCAGGTACTGCTCGTGCAGGTTCTCGAGCACCTTCGGCGTGCCGGCCGACAAGTCGTTGTTGAGCAGGATCGTGCAGGGGTCGAACCCCTTCAGGCCGAGCCGGCCGCGGGTGCGCAGCAGCGGCTCGAGCAGGAGCTGGCTGCCGTCGGGCAGCGTGAGCTGGGCCGGTGCCTTGACCGTCTCGTCGAGCGTGCCCAGCCGCACGTTGAGCCCCGCCTGGTGGAAGATGCGCACGAGGCGCTCGAGGTTGCTCAGGTAGAAGCTGTTGTGCGTCCGGTTCTCGGGGATCAGCAGCAGGTTCTTCGCTTCCGGGCAGATCTTCTCGATCGCCGCCATCGCCGCCTGCACCGCCAGCGGCAGCATCTCGGGCGTCAGGTGGTGGAAGCACGACGGGTAGAGGTTGGTGTCGACCGGCACCAGCTTGAAGCCGGCGTTGCGCAGATCGACCGACGTGTAGAACGGCGGCGTGTGCTCCATCCACTCGAGCCGGAACCAGCGCTCGATCGCCGGCATCGACTCGAGAATGCGCTGCTCGAGCTCGTTGATGGGGCCGGTGAGGGCGGTGATCAGGTGCGGAACCATGCGGGCGACTCGCTGACGGATGCCGGTTGCATTCTAGGCATCTGGCGCCGGTTGCCGGCTTCGCAAGACGTGCCGCCGCGAAAACGGGCGAACCCGCCGCGGCGGGTTCGTCAGGTGGCGCGCCGGCCGGCGCCGGCAGCGTCAGCCGGTGTACGCCGACTCGCCGTGCGACGTGATATCGAGCCCCTCGCGCTCGGCCTCCTCCGGCACCCGCAGGCCGACGACGGCGTCGACGATCTTGTAGGCGACGAAGGCGACGACAGCCGACCAGACGATCGTGATCAGCACCGCCTGCGCCTGCACGAGCAGTTGGTGGCCGATCGAGAAATCGGCCTTGCCGGTGCCGCCGAGCCCCGGCGCGGTGAAGACGCCGGTCAGCAGCGCGCCGACGATGCCGCCGACGCCGTGCACGCCGAAGACGTCGAGCGAATCGTCGACGCCGAGCCGGTGCTTCAAGCCCGTCACGCCCCAGAAGCAGACCGCGCCGGCCGCCAGCCCGATGACGATGCCGCCCATCGGGCCGACGCTGCCGCACGCCGGCGTGATCGCGACGAGGCCTGCAACCGCGCCCGACGCCGCGCCGAGCATCGACGCCTTGCCGCGCGTCAGCGCCTCGGCCGCCGACCACGACAGCACCGCCGCGGCCGTCGCGAAGAGCGTGTTGACGAAGGCGAGCGCCGCGCCGCTCGTCGCCTCGAGATTCGAGCCGGCGTTGAAGCCGAACCAGCCGACCCACAGCATCGCCGCGCCGACCATCGTCAGCGTCAGGTTGTGCGGCGCCATCGACTCGCGGCCGTAGCCGATGCGCTTGCCGACGACAAAGGCGCCGACCAGCCCGGCGATGCCGGCGTTGATGTGGACGACGGTGCCGCCGGCGAAGTCGAGCGCGCCCTTGCCGAGCAGGTAGCCGCCCGGGCCCCAGACCATGTGCGCGATCGGCAGGTACGAGAAGCTGAACCACAGCGCCGAGAACAGCAGCACGGCGTGAAACCGCATCCGCTCGGCAAACGAGCCGACGACGAGCGCGCCGGTGATGCCGGCAAATGTCGCCTGGAACGCGATGAAGATGTACTCCGGCAGCTTCGCGGTCGGGGTGAAGGTGTCGGCCAGCGTGCTGACCGAGACGCCGGCCAGGAAGAGCTTGCCCAAGCCGCCGAGGATCAGCCCCTCGCCGCCGAACGCGAGGCTGTAGCCGTAGAGCGCGAACAGCACGCAAACGAGCGAGAAGACGACGAGCGTCTGCATCAGCACCGACAGCATGTTCTTGCTGCGCACGAGGCCGCCGTAGAACAGCGCGAGGCCGGGCACGGCCATGAAGACGACGAGCATCGTCGCCGTCAGCATCCACGCGACGTCGCCCTTGTCCACCGTGGCGGCGGGGGCCGATGCGGCCTGCGCGGCGGCTTGCGCGAACGCCGTGCCGCACAGGCCGAACGCCAGCAGCGCGCCGCAAAGCAGGATGAAGATTCGTTTCGTGGCGGTCTCGATCCGGATGGCGTTCACAGCGCGTCCTCCCCGGTTTCGCCGGTGCGGATGCGCACCACCTGTTCGAGCGCGGCGACGAAGATCTTGCCGTCGCCGATCTTGCCGGTGCGCGCGGCGCCTTCGATCGCGTCGATCACCTGCTCGACGATCGCGTCGCCGACAGCCGCCTCGATCCTCACCTTGGGCAGGAAATCGACGACGTACTCGGCGCCCCGATACAGCTCGGTGTGGCCCTTCTGGCGGCCGAAGCCCTTCACCTCCGTCACCGTCAGGCCCTGCACGCCGATCGCGCTCAGGGCCTCGCGCACCTCGTCGAGCTTGAACGGCTTGACGATCGCGATCACCATCTTCATGGTCCGTACTCCTTGCGGTTGGAACTGCTTCAGAATGTCTTCGCGACCGACGCCACCGCCGTGTTGCCGCTAAGATTGCGGTGGGTCAGCGCCGCGGTGCCGCCGGTCAGGTCGCGGTTCGTCGCGACGTAGGCCAGGCCGAACACCCAGCCGTCGATCGTGTAGGTCACGCCGATCTTCCAGTCGGAGATGTTGTTCGCCGTCGTGCCGTCGATCTGTGTGACGACCGCGCCGCCCTCGAGCCACTGGTAGCCGTAGTGGGCGACGACGCCGAAGTTGTTGCCGAGGTCGTAGGCGAAGCTGGCGTCGAGATAGCTCGATCCGTCCGAGTCGGGCGCGCCGAAGAAGTCGGAGACGGCGTAGTTGAATTTCAGCGCCACCGGCCCCCAGCTGCCGCCGATATAGACCTCGGTGTTGTCGATCTTCGTCGAGCCGGTCGGGTTCGAGCCCGAGTTCGGGTAGTAGTAGTAGATGACACCAACGTCGAGCCCGAAGCCGCCTTCGAACGCGTGCTTGTAGCCGCCGTAGAAGTCCATCTCGATGTTGGCGCCGTTGTAGAAGGCGCTGTCGACGTTCGAGTTCCAGTTGCCGACGTACAGGCCCGAGCTGTGCGCGAGGTCGAAGCCGCCCTGCAGCGCCGGCTTCCTGTCGGTCTGCGAGATGCCGCGGAAGCGGTAGTCGGAGAAGAGGCCGATGTTGGCCGTGAACGCCCAGGGCGACGCGGCGGCGGGTGGCGTGGCCGCCGATTCGGCGGGTGCTTGCGCGAAGGCGGGAAAGGCGGCGGCGCCGGCAAGCGCGGCCAGTGCAAGGGCAGTCGTTTTCAAGTCGTGGGCTCCCTGGTTGTCGAATTGATCTGCCCCTTCTTCGCAGCTTCCGTGCCAACCCGTTCCGCCCGCGCCAAGCCCCACGCGCCGCTTCACCGCGGGGCGCCATCGCGTCCGCCGAATCGCGGCGTGCACCAGCGTGGGTCACGTCAGCGCGGAGATGCCTCGGAATCTCGCTTCTGGTGCATTGGCGCCGTGGCCCGCAAAGGCACAATCGCGCCAGCCTGAACCGCGCCGCATGCGCACCGCTCGCTGCAGCAGAGAACTTGCCGATGTCGCTCGCCGTGATTCGCAGCCGCTCGCTCGACGGTCTCGCCGCGCCCGAGGTGACGGTCGAGGTGCACCTCGCCAACGGCTTGCCGAGCTTCACGCTCGTCGGCTTGGCCGAGACCGAAGTGAAGGAGTCGCGCGAACGCGTGCGCGCGGCGCTGCAGACGAGCGGCCTTGCGTTCCCGGCCAACAAGCGCATCACCGTCAATCTCGCGCCGGCCGACCTGCCGAAGGAGTCGGGCCGCTTCGATCTACCGATTGCGCTGGGCATCCTCGCCGCGAGCGGCCAGCTCGACGCGGCGCAGATCGACCGCTTCGAGTTCGCCGGCGAACTGAGCCTCGCCGGCGACCTGCGCCCGGTGCGCGGCGCGCTCGCGATGGGCCTCGCGCTGAGCCGCCAGCGCACGACGCGTGCGCTCGTGCTGCCCGCCGGCAGTGCCGAGGAAGCGGCGCTCGCCGGCGGCATCGCAACCCACACCGCGGCGCACCTGCTCGACGTCGTGCGCGCGCTCCAGAGCGGCGAGGCGGCGCAGCCCTTGCCGCTGGCGAAACCCGTCGCTCCCGCCATGCCGGATGCGCTGCCCGACCTGCGCGACGTGAAGGGCCAGGCCGCGGCACGGCGCGCGCTCGAGATCGCCGCTGCCGGCGGCCACAGCGTCTTGATGGTCGGCCCGCCGGGAACCGGCAAGTCGATGCTCGCGCAGCGCTTCGGCGGCCTGCTGCCGCCGATGACGCACGACGAGGCGCTCGAATCGGCGGCGGTGCTGAGCCTGAGCGGCGAATTCCGCGCCGCGCGTTGGCGCCAGCGCGTGCTGCGCGCGCCGCACCACAGCGCGTCACCGGTCGCGCTCGTCGGCGGCGGCTCGCCGCCGCGGCCGGGCGAGATCTCGCTCGCGCATCACGGCGTGCTCTTTCTCGACGAACTGCCGGAGTTCCCGCGCGCCGCGCTCGAAGCGCTGCGCGAGCCGCTCGAGTCGGGCCGCATCACGATCTCGCGCGCCGCGCGCCAGGCCGAGTTTCCCGCCCGCTTCCAGTTCCTCGCCGCGATGAACCCCTGCCCCTGCGGCCATCTCGGCAGCGCGCTGCGCAGTTGCCGCTGCACGCCGGACGCGATCGCGCGCTACCAGGGGCGGATCAGCGGGCCGCTGCTCGACCGCATCGACCTGCAGGTCGAAGTGCCGGCCGTCGCACCCGATGCGCTGGCGGCGAGCGCGCCGGGCGAGGCGAGCGCCGATGTCGCCATGCGCGTCGCGCGTGCGCGCGAACGCCAGCTCGTGCGCCAGGGCTGCTGCAACGCCGATCTTGCGGGCGACGCGCTCGACCGGCACTGCGCGCTCGACGCCGCGGCGTCGAAGTTCCTGCAGGCTGCCGCCGCGCGCCTGGGCTGGTCAGCGCGCAGCTTTCACCGCGCGCTGCGCATCGCGCGCAGCGTCGCCGATGTCGAAGGCGCGCAATCCATCCAGGTCGCGCATCTGGCCGAGGCGATCCAGTACCGGCGCGTGCTCGCGGTGTCGTGAGCGCCGCGCCGGCCCGGCCGGCTACGCCATGAAGCCGAGGTCGCGCACGCCGGCGTTGAAGTTGAGCAGGTTCGGGAACAGCGCCGGCAACTCGGCGTCGGCCACGCCGAACCAGCGCGCGAGCGTCGCCGCGTACTGGTCGACCGAGACCTCGGGCAGCATCGTCCCGTTGCCGATCTGGTTCGGGCTCGCGAAGTTGCCCTTGTCGTCGGACTGGCTGTAGACGGGGAAGTTGCCGTACAAATCGCCGCCGCGCACCGCGCCGCCCATCACGAAATGGTGTGCACCCCAGCCGTGGTCGGTGCCGTCGCCGTTGCTCGTGAAGCTGCGGCCGAAGTCGGACGCGGTGAAGGTCGTGACGTCGTTGCCGACGCCCATCGCGGCGAGCGTATCGTTGAAATAGCGCAGCCCGTGCGACAGGCGCGCCATGTTGTCGGCCTGCATCCGGCTCTGGTCGCTGTGGGTGTCGAAGTTGCCCATGCTGACGAAGAACACCTGGCGCTGCGCACCGAGCGCGCCGCGCGCGCCGATGATGCGGGCGACGACCTGCAACTGTTGCGCGAGCGAGTTCGTCGCCTTCTGGCCCGACAGCGGGTTGTCGTACTTCAGCAGCGGGTCCTGGTCGGCGGGCAAGCCGGGTGTGCCGTAGGGCGCGGCGTCGCTTGCCGGCAGCGCCGCGCTCAGCCGCGCCTCGGCGTCGATCGAACGGCCGACGACGGCGGCATGATCCCGCTCGAACAGGTTCGGCGAGCGGGCGCGCCGCATCACGTTGTGCATGCGCGCGAGCGCCTCGGCCGAGCCGTACAGCGTATTGCCCCAGCTGCCGATGCGGATCGCACCGCGGCCCGAGACCTGGTACTGCAGCACCGTGTTGCCGGCGAGCCAGACCGCGTTGCCCGAGGTCGAGATGCTCGTGAAGACCGCCTGCCGGTTGCTGTCGGCGAGCAAGTCGGCGGCGCGCCCGCCCCAGCCGGCGACCGCGCCCTCGGGCGATCCGGTCTGCCAGGTCGAGGACTGGTCGTTGTGCGAGAAGAGCTTCGCCGGCTTGGCGAACTTGTCGTCCAGGTACTGCGCCTTCGACGTCGGGCGCAGCAACGGGCCGACGTTGGCGACGACGGCCAGGCGCCGCGCTTCGAACAGGTCGCGCGCGCCGGTCATCGCCGGGTGCAGCGCGAAGCTGCGGCCCTGGGCGCGGGCCGGAGCAATCGCGAGCACGCCGCCGAGGCGGTCGGGCGAGCCGGCGCCGGCCGACAGCAGCGGCGGCGTGCCCGGCGCGCGCAGCGCGATCTCGTCGCGCACCGCGAGGTAGTGGTTCCACGATTCGGCGTCGGTCGCGAGCACGGTGTTGTAGGCGTCGTTGCCACCGTACATGAAGATGCAGACGAGCGCCTTGTAGCCACCCGCCGCCTGCGCCGCCGCGCCGCCGATCGCGGCGAGGTTGGCGGCGAACGGTGCCGCGACGCCGGTCGCCGACAGGGCGCCGAGCCGGCGCAGGAAGGCGCGCCGCGATGCGTTGGAAACTTGTCGGTTCATGCTGCGGCGCTCACTTCTGGACGAGGAACTCGGGCGAGACGAGCGCGATCGCAAGCGCGGCGCTGACGCGGTACTTCTTCGACGTCTCGACCCAGTCCTTGTTGCTGCCGTCGGCGCGCAATTCGGGAATCGGCAGCGAATCGACGGCGGCGACAATCTCGGACTTCAGCGCGTCGTTCGGCGCCGGGCCGAGCAGGCGCTCGAGCACGGCGTCGGCCAGCGCATCGCTGTCGCCGACGCTCGCGAGCAGCGCGCGGGTGTCGAGCTGGACGTCGCGGCGCTTGGCCTGCCAGTCGACGCCGTTCTGGCCGAAGCCGTACATCACGCCGCTGATCATGTAGTTGGCGTAGCCGGCGACCGTCGTCTCGTGCGTGATCTGCATCTCGGGGACGGCGAGACCCTGCTTGCCGGCGAGGGTGTTCGGCGGCACGTAGCCCGGGCGGTAGAAGTTGAAGACCGACGGCGAACGCAGCGGCGTCTGGCCGAGCTGGGTTCCGGCGTCGTCGGTCGTGCCGATCAGGTACTTCGCGCTGTCGGACGTCGCGCCGAACGCGCGCAGCAGCGCCGTCAGCCGCAGCACCGGCTCGCGCAGCTTGCCGTAGGTCTTGCCGGCCGCGATCTTCGCGTCGCGCGCCTCGGGGTCGAGCAGCACGGCGCGGATCATCGCCTTCATGTCGCCCTTGGCGCCGAACGCCGCTGCGACGCGGCCGACGTAGGCCGGGCTCGGGTTGCTCGTCACCAGCCGCTGGATCAGCTGCTTGCCGAGGAAGGGCCCGACGTTCGGGTGCGCGGCGAGCGTGTCCATCGCGACCTCGAGGCTCGCGTACGGGTCGGCGCGCGTCTGCGCCGGCACCTTCGCGCCGAGGAAACGCTTCTCCGAGATGGAATGGAACTGCGTGTAGCCCTGCATCGATGTGTAGTAGCGCGCCGGATCGGCCCACTCCGCGCCCCAGCCGTAGTAGCGGCCGTCGCCGGTATCGGGGCCGTCCCAGCTCCATCCGGTGAAGACCTTGGCCAGGCCGGCGATGTCCTTCGGCCCGTAGGTCTCGATCGGCTGGCCCGCAAGGTCGAGCTTCGGGCTGCCGTCGGCGTTGAGCTGGTACAGCCCGATCGAAAAGAGCTGCATCACCTCGCGCGCGAAGTTCTCGTCGGGCACGCGGCCCTTGGCCCGGTCTTCCTTCGCATTGCGCAGGTGCGACAGGTAGATGCCCATCATCGGATGGCGCGACACGTCCTCGATCAGCGTGCGGTAGTTGCCGAACGCGTTGCGGCCGAGCATGTCGAGGTAGCCGGCGACGCCCTGGCCCTTGTCGCCGCCCAGGCCGTCGGCGGCCATCGAGACGACGAAAATCTCGGACAGCGCGAACGCGACGCGCTGGCGCAACTGGTCGTCGCCGTTCAGCGCCTGCTGATAAAAGCTGTCGAGCACCTCGCGCGAGCCGGCCGAGCGGTTCGCGTCGAGCTTCTTGATCGCCTTGTTCTCCGCGTCCCAGTACCCGCGGTGCAGCTTCTGCGGTTTGGCGAACTGCTCGTCGATCCAGGCGCCGTAGCCGACCTTCATCAGGTGATCGACCTCGGCCTCGGTCGGCCCGAACGTCGCCTGCGTCAGGAAGCGGCGCGCGTCGGCGCGCGATGCCGGTAGCACCGCGGCCGGGTGCTCGCCAGGGGCGGCCGTCCCCGTGCCGCCCGCATCGCTGCCGGCGGTGCCGCTGCCCGACCCCGTATCGGTCGACGCGCCGGGGCCGGTCGCGTCGCCTGCGCCGCCCCCGCCGCAGGCGGCGAGAACGGCGACGAACAAGGCCGTCACGCCGCAACGCACGAGGCGATCGATGCGCGCGCGCTCCCAAAGGATGGTGTTCAAGTGCTGTCCCCCCGCTTGCGGTTGCCGCGACCGTCGTGCGCCGTGCACGCCGTGCAGCCGTCACGCCGATGTTCGGCGCGTGCCGCGGGTCCGGGCGTGAACAGTTGGCATATCGGCGGCAACAGACGCAAGCATGAGCATGCGGATGTGACGCCGTGTTGCCGGCCGCGCCGGCAAACGCGTCAGTTGCAACCGAGCGTACGGGTGAGCCTGCGGGGCTACAGCAGCGCGGTGAGCGCGCGTTCGGCCTGCGCGAGGTCGCGCCCCGTGCGTGCCGCCCATTCGCGCAACTGGTCGGGGCCGATCTTGCCGACGTTGAAGTAGCACGACTCGGGGTGCGAGAAATAGAAGCCGCTGACGCTCGCCGCCGGCTGCATCGCGAGACTGTCGGTCAGCTCGATGCCGACCTCGGGCGCGGCGAGGACGCGAAACAGCTCGCGCTTGACGCCGTGATCGGGGCACGCCGGGTAGCCGGGCGCGGGGCGGATGCCCACATACTTCTCGGCGACGAGCTGCTCGACGCTGAGCGCCTCGTCGGGCGCATAGCCCCAGAACTCGGTGCGCACGCGCTGGTGCAGCCGCTCGGCGAACGCCTCGGCGAGGCGGTCGGCGAGCGCCTTGAACATGATCGCGCTGTAGTCGTCGAGCGCGGCGAGGAATTCCTTCTCCTTCTTCTCGACGCCGATGCCGGCGGTGACGGCAAAGAGCCCGATGTGGTCCGCCAGACCGCTCGCCTTCGGCGCGATGAAGTCGGCGAGGCTGCGGTTCGGCCGCGTCACCTGGCTGCCGTCGGCGGCGGTGATCACCGGCCGCACGGTCTGGTTGCGCAGCGGCGCCCAGCGCATCAGCACCTCAGTGCGCGTCTCGTCGGCGTAGATCTCGATCACGTCGTCGTCGACCGTGTTCGCCGGGTACAGGCCGATCACGCCCGACGCCGTGAGCCAGCGGCCATCGATCAGCTGCTTCATCATCGCCTGCGCGTCTTCGAAGACACGCGTCGCGGCGTCGCCGACGACCTCGTCGGCGAGGATCGCCGGGAAGCGCCCGGCCAGATCCCAGGTCTGGAAGAGCGGCCCCCAGTCGATGCAGGCGGCCAGTTCGGCGACGTCGTAGTTGCGGAACTCGCGCCGGCCGATGAACTTCGGCGCCGGCGGCGCGTAGCCGTCCCAGATGATCGGCGTCTTGTTCGCGCGCGCCTGCGCGTACGAGACGATCGGCGTCACCTTGCGGTTGGCGTGCAGCGTTCGAACGCGCTCGTAGTCGGCGGCGACGTCGGCGATGAACGCGGCCGAGCGCTCCTCGCTCAGCAGATCGCTGCAGACGCCGACGCTGCGGCTCGCGTCGGGCACGTAGACGACCGGCCCGTCGTAGTGCGGCGCGACCTTGACTGCCGTGTGCACGCGGCTCGTCGTCGCGCCGCCGATCAGAAGCGGGATGCGCCGCTCGGTGAAGTACGGGTCGCGCTGCATCTCGGCGGCGACGTGCTGCATCTCCTCGAGGCTCGGCGTGATGAGGCCTGACAGGCCGACCATGTCCGCGCCCTCTTCCTTCGCCTTCGCGAGGATGTCCTGGCACGGCACCATCACGCCCATGTTGACGACCTCGAAGTTGTTGCACTGCAGGACGACGGTGACGATGTTCTTGCCGATGTCGTGCACGTCGCCCTTGACGGTCGCGACGACGAGCTTGCCCTTGCTGCGCGCCTCGCCGCCGGCCTCGAGGTGCAGGCGCTTCTCCTCCTCGATGTAGGGCAGCAGATGGGCGACGGCCTGCTTCATCACGCGCGCGCTCTTGACGACCTGCGGCAGGAACATCTTGCCGGCGCCGAACAGGTCGCCGACGATGTTCATGCCCGCCATCAGCGGGCCCTCGATCACGGCGAGCGGCCGGCCGCCCGCGGCGCGCACGCGCTGGTAGACCTCCTCGGTGTCTTCGACGATGAAATCGGTGATGCCGTGCACCAGGGCGTGGGCGAGCCGCTCGTCGACCGGCTTGGCGCGCCAGGCGAGGCGCGCGCTGTCGTCCTTCGCCGCGCCCTTCGCGTTCTCGGCGATCTCGACGAGCCGCTCGCCGGCGTCGGAGCGGCGGTTGAGCACGACGTCCTCGACGCGCTCGCGAAGCACTGGGTCGAGCTCGTCGTAGACGCCGACCATGCCGGCGTTGACGATGCCCATGTCCATCCCGGCCTTGATCGCGTGATACAGGAACACGGTGTGAATCGCCTCGCGCACCGGGTCGTTGCCGCGGAAACTGAAGCTCACGTTGCTGACACCGCCGCTGACCTTCGCGCCCGGCAGGTGCTGCTTGATCCAGCGCGTCGCCTCGATGAAGTCGACCGCGTAGTTGTTGTGCTCCTCGATGCCGGTCGCGATCGCGAA
>JBDHSE010000275.1:0-3889 GCA_039807955.1 Ideonella sp.
CGCGGACTTCGAGCCGCTGATGACGCTGTACCTGACCGACTCGCTCGCGCCCGACGAGATCGCGCGTGCGAAGGCGGCGGGCATCGCCGCCGTCAAGCTCTACCCGGCCGGTGCGACGACGAACAGCGACGCGGGCGTGACCGATCTGAGGAAGACGTGGCCGACGCTCGAGGCGATGCAGCGCGAGGGCCTGCCGCTGCTGGTGCATGGCGAGGTGACGGACCCGGCCGTCGACGTCTTCGACCGCGAGGCGGTCTTCATCGAGCGCGTGATGGCGCCGCTGCGGCGCGACTTCCCCGGCTTGCGGATCGTCTTCGAGCACATCACGACGCGCGATGCGGCGCAGTACGTCGCGCAGGCGGATGCGAACACGGCGGCGACGATCACCGCGCACCACCTGCTCTTCAACCGCAATGCGCTCTTCGCCGGCGGCCTGCGACCGCACTTCTACTGCCTGCCGGTGCTCAAGCGCGAGGCGCACCGTCAGGCATTGGTCGAGGCGGCGACGTCGGGCAGCGCGAAGTTCTTTCTCGGCACCGACAGCGCGCCGCATGCCGTCGTGCTGAAGGAGCAGTCGGTCTGCGGCGCGGGCTGCTTCACGGCGCTCTCTGCGCTCGAGCTCTACGCCGAGGCGTTCGAAGCGGCGGGTGCGCTCGACAAGCTCGAGGCGTTCGCGAGCTTTCACGGGCCGGACTTCTACCGCCTGCCGCGTAACCGCGACCAAGTGACGCTGCGCCGCGAGAAGTGGACGCTGCCCGAATCGGTCGCCTTCGGCGACGCCAGTCTCAAGCCGCTGCTCGGCGGCGAGACGCTGAACTGGAAGCTGCAATGAAATCGACGCCGCGCGTGATGGTCCTGATCGACGCCGACAACGTCTCGGCGAGCGTCGTCGAGCAGGCGCTGGCGGCGGTCGTCGAGCGCCACGGCGCGGCGCACGTGCGCCGCGCCTACTGCACGGCGGAGGCGGCGCTCAAGCACCTCGCGCTTTTCAAGCGGCTTTCGATCCGGCCGATCGTCAACGTCTCGACCGGCAAGAACTCGACCGACATCGCGCTCTCGGTCGATGCCATCGACCTCGCGAACGCCGATCATCCGGCGGTCGCCGTGATCGTTTCGTCGGATTCGGATTTCGCGCCGCTCGTGATCCGCCTGCGCGAGAAGGGCTGCCGCGTCGAAGGCATAGGCCAGAAGGGCAAGACGGGCGACGAGGCCACGCAGGTCTACGACGACTTCGTCGTTCTCGAGCACCGCCCCGCGAAGGCGTGCGCGGCGGCGGACGCGACAAAGGACGCCGGCGGCGCGAAGCCGGCGAAGCGCGGCGCTGGCAAGGCAGCCCCGAAGGCCAGACTCATCCAGGCGCACGACGACGCCCCACCCGCAAGCGAACTGCCGAAGGACGTGCGCGACGTCCTCGCCGCGGTGCCGGCGCTCGTCGCCGGTCAGTGGGTCGAGTTGCGCACCGCCGCCGAGGCGCTGCGCAAGGCGGGGCTGCTCGGCAAGACGGCGGCTTCGACGAAGGTCTTCAAGAAGCAGGCCGCGCACTTCGAGCTGCAGCCGGAGAAGGCGCCGAATCGGGTCCGCTTCGTCGGCGCGGCTTGAAGGCGGGCAGCACGCGCCGCCGGTCGCTGGGATAATCGCGTTCGTGAAGCGGGCCAGACCGCCGCTGGCGCGAGACCCGAAAGGGTGCGCTGGAGGAAGGTCCGGACTGCACAGGGCAGCGTAGCGGGTAACGCCCGTCCACCGCGAGGTGCGAATCAGAGCCACAGAGACGAGCCGGTTCAGTCCGGAGTGAAACGCGGCAATCTTTACGCGCAGCAACACCGAATAGGCCGGCGATGAGGCGGCCCGCGGAGCCGGCGGGTGGGTGGCACCGAGCCGTGCAGCGATGCACGGCCCAGAGGAATGGCGGTCACGGCGCGGCCTTCGCAAGAGGGCCGCGGCGCACAGAATCCGGCCTATCGGCCCGCTTCACACTTTTGCCCGGCTCACGTCGCGAATAAGAACACAGATGTCGATGAACCCCGATGCCCACCTGCTGTGGCGCGCGCCGAAGTGGACGCTCGCGCTGTTGCTGGCCTGCCTGGGCATGCTCGGGCCGTTCTCGATCGACACCTACCTGCCGGCGTTCGCCGGCATCTCGCAGTCGATCGGCGCCTCGCCGGTCGAGATGCAGCAGACGCTGTCGGCCTACCTGTTCGGCTTCGCGATCATGAATCTCTTTCACGGCGCGCTGTCCGACAGCTTCGGGCGCCGGCCGGTCGTGCTGTGGGGGATCGCGCTCTTCACGCTCGCGTCGGCCGGCTGCGCGCTGTCGAACAACATCGGCGCGCTCGTCTTCTGGCGCGCGGTGCAGGGCATGTCGGCCGGCGCCGGCGTCGTCGTCTCGCGCGCCGTGATCCGCGACATGTTCCACCCGGCCGACGCGCAGCGCGTGATGTCGCAGGTCACGATCTATTTCGGCGTCGCGCCGGCCGTCGCGCCGATGGTCGGCGGCTTTCTCTTCATCCACGTCGGCTGGCACGCGATCTTCTGGTTCCTGACGATCATCGGCGTGCTGCTGTGGGCCGCGAACTACCGGCTGCTGCCCGAGACGCTGCACGACGGGCACCGGCAGCACTTCAACGTCGGCAACCTGATGCGCGGCTACTGGCAGCTCGGCAAGAACCCGCGCTTCCTGCTGCTCGCGCTCGCCAGCGGCATACCGTTCAACGGCATGTTCCTGTACGTGCTGTCGGCGCCGGTCTTCCTCGGCGACATCCTCGGCCTCGGGCCGGGGCAGTTCTTCTGGTTCTTCTGCCTGTCGATCGGCGGCATCATGTCGGGCGCCTGGCTGTCGGGCCGGCTCGCCGGCAACATCCGGCCCAAGAACCAGATCCGCCGCGGCTTCATCATCATGGTGACCGTCTCGGTCGCCAACGTGCTGCTGAACCTCGCGTTCGAGCCGCGCGCCTGGTGGGCGATGTGGCCGATCGCGATCTACTCGTTCGGCTGGGCGCTGATGGTGCCGGTCGTGACGCTGATGGTGCTCGACCTCGTCCCCGAGCGGCGCGGCATGGCGTCGTCGGTGCAGGCCTTCATCGGCAGCATGGCCAACGGCTTCGTCGCCGGCGCGATCGCGCCGCTCGTCATGCACTCGGCGATCGCGCTGGCCGTGACGTCGCTTGCGATGATGAGCATCGGCGTGATCGCCTGGCTGTGGGTCAAGCAGGGGTTGGGTTGACGGCCGGCAAGCGGCCTTACTGCTCCTTGCCGCAGGCGATCTTGCGCATGCTCTCGCTCGCCGAATCGGGAGCGACCGCGGTCCACGCGCCGGAGCCCTTCTCCGACGCGACAGCGGTGCCCTGCGCCATCGGCTGCGGAAAGGCGGCAATCTCGACGCCGCGCGTGCGGGGTTCCTTGCAGTCGTACTCGTCGAGTCGTTTGAGCGAGACGTAGGCTGCGCCGCCGGCCGAGCCGGGCTTCTTCAGCTCCTGCAGCGACCACATCTTCGCCGTGTCGCCCGCGCGGACGATGGTCGTCTTGTCGATGTAGATCTCGGCCTGGCCGTTGTCGCCCATCCGCGTCCACTCCGCCGCCGCCGCGGTGAGGCTTGCCAGCGTCAGCACCGTCATCGTCGCCCACGTCAATCGCTTCATTCGCGTCCTCGCATCGTTGTCCGACCGGTCGCGCACGGGATCGCCCGCGGCCATGCGTGAATGCTACCGCCGCGCGCGAAGGCGCTCTGCGCACCGGTGGCCCGCCGGGAAATTCTCTTTCGCTTGCGCCAGCGCAAGTGCGCGGCCCGATTCGTCCGACCAGTCGGTCAGGAGTACGGTATCGTGCGCGCGTCCCGAAGTCCGACGACGGCCGCGGCATGCGCGGCATCACCCGCTCGCCTCACCCTCATGGC
>JBDHSE010000276.1:0-3861 GCA_039807955.1 Ideonella sp.
TCACTGGCGTGCCGGAGTTGATGGGCCTGCTGGGCCAGGCGTTCGAGCGCTACGCCAGCCCGTGGGAGGACGACGATGAGTAGGCCATCCGTTCCCCGATCGCCGCCGAGCTTCGCGGCACTGGTCCAGTCGTTCTTCACCGAGCACCTCACGCAGCAGCGCGCGATGAGCCCGTGCACGGTGGCGACGTACCGCGACG
Organism: Ideonella sp.; assembly: GCA_039807955.1. Lineage (GTDB taxonomy): Bacteria > Pseudomonadota > Gammaproteobacteria > Burkholderiales > Burkholderiaceae_C > CAIKUF01. The sequence continues at coordinate 200 of JBDHSE010000276.1, forward strand.
GCTTCGTGCTGTTCCTGGACTTCGCCACCGCCCGGTTGCACAAGCCGCCCACGACGATGAAGCTGCAGGACATCACCCCAGCGCTGATCCTGGCCTTCCTCGACCATCTCGAGCAGGACCGCGGCAACGCGGTGCGCACTCGCAATGCACGGCTGGCGGCGCTGCGCGCGTTCCTGAAGTTCGCCGGGCATCGCGATGTCAACGCGCTTCACGTCGTCGAGCAGGCGCTGGGCGTGCCGATGAAGCGCTTCGAGCGGCCGATGCTGGGCTTCCTCACGCGCGAGGAGATGCTGGCGATCATCGGCAAGCCAGGCTCGACCTGGACCAGCCAGCGCGACCACCTGCTGCTGCACATGCTCTACAACACCGGGGCCAGAGTGTCGGAGATCATCGCTGTGCGCCTTGCCGATGTGGTGCTGGACGGTGCGGCCTGCGTGCACCTGCACGGCAAGGGGCGCAAGCAGCGCACGATGCCGCTGTGGCGCTCGACGGTGAAGACCATCCGGAGTTGGTTGCGGTTCAACCCGAGCCTGCTGCCGACCTCGACCTTGCTGCCCAACAGGGGCGGAGGCACGATGACCCGGACCAACGTCGCGCAGCGGTTGGCGCTGGCCGTAGCAGCCGCGACGCCGGCGATGCCGAGCCTGCGAGATCGGCACATCTCGCCGCACACCCTTCGCCACACGACTGCGATGCATCTGCTGCAGTCGGGCGAACCGATCGACGGCATCGCGTTGTGGCTTGGCCATGAGAGCCCGACCACAACGCATCAGTACACCGAGGCCAACCTGGCGATGAAGGAGAAGGCGCTGGCTCGAATGATGGATCCCGATTGCGATGCCCCCAGCCGGCGCTTCCGCGCCTCGGACTCGCTGCTGGAGTTCTTGAAGGGCCTGTGATTATGAGAAGCGGGCGAGCGCCGTGCGCATCAGGCTGCGAGGCGCCCGAGCGCTCGCCTGCCGCTGTCTTCGCATAAGCGAGGTCTTCTCATAATGGCCGCTGGACTAAACCGCTGAAGCGGTAGTGACGCGCCACCGCTTGATGCTGCGACCACCGCGGCACCGGCGTGACTCCCTGGCTCCGAGGGCGTGACGATGGAGGTGCTGATCACAGCACCCCGTCGTTCAACCGCACAGGAGCCCCACCATGACACCGCTGCGCCAGCGGATGCTCCAAGACATGGGCATTCGCAATCTCGCCGTCAACACCCAACAGGCCTACGTCCAGCAGATAAGCGCCTTCGCGCGGCACTTCGACTGCTCGCCCGAAGCGCTCGGTCCCGAGCAGGTCCGCGCCTACCAGGTCCATCTGCTCGAACAACGCAAGCTCGCCGCCGGCAGCCTGAGCGTGGTCGCCGCGGCGCTGCGCTTCCTCTACAAGATCACACTGCGGCGAGCGTGGAACGACGACGACATTCCGATGCCCAAGCGGCCCGTGAAGCTGCCCGTCGTGCTCAGTTCCGAGGAGGTCGTTCGCTTCCTGGGCTGCGTGGCCAGTACCAAGCACCGTGCCATCCTCACCACCATCTACGCCAGCGGGCTGCGTGTCTCGGAAGCCGTGGCGCTTCGGCCCGCCGACATCGACAGCTCTCGTATGGTGCTTCGCGTCGATCAGGGCAAGGGCCGCAAGGATCGCTACGTGATGCTCTCGCCCCGGCTGCTGCAGGTCCTTCGCGACTATTGGCGCATCGAGCGCCCGAAGCCGTGGCTGTTCCCCGGTGACGGTGCCGACCGGCACATCTCCAAGAACGCCGTCGAGCAGGCCTGCCAGAAGGCGCACCGTGCCGCCGGCATCGACAAACCCGTCACGCCGCACTCGCTGCGTCATGCTTTCGCCACCCACCTGCTGGAGTCGGGCACCGACGTACGTCGCATTCAACTGCTGCTGGGCCATCGCAGCCTGGCCACCACCTCGCGCTACCTGAAGATCGCCACCAGCAGCCTGTGCGCCACCGTCAGCCCCTTGGATCAGTTGCCCGACCTGCTGCCCAGGATCGAAGCCGTCGCACCCGACCCGCCGCCGGCGCACTTCTGAAGCGTCGCCGTGCGCCCCACCGGGCTGGAGCTGGCGACAGTCTTCCGCCAGCTCGGCCCCGAGTACCGTCGCGACCATGCCGGCGCCCTCAGCCGCGCGCAGCTGCGCGCGATGAGCGCCATCGAGCGCTGCCGCACCGCGGCGCTGGGCGGGCATGTCGAGCAGTGCGACGCCTGCGGTCACCAGCGCATCGCCTTCAACAGCTGCCGCGATCGGCACTGTCCGAAGTGCCAGTCGTTGACACGCGCGCAGTGGCTGGAGGATCGCCGTGCCGACCTGCTGCCGGTCCAATACTTCCACGTGGTGTTCACGGTGCCGCAGCCGATCGAGGCCATCGCCTACCAGAACAAGGCGCTGCTGTACGACATGCTGTTCAAGGCGACGGCGCAAACCCTGCGCACGATCGCTGCCGATCCGAAGCACCTGGGTGCCGAGATCGGCTTCATCGCGGTGCTGCACACCTGGGGGCAGAACCTGCTGCACCACCCGCATCTGCACTGCGTCGTGCCCGGTGGCGGCATCTCGCTCGACGGCCGGCGCTGGATCGCGTGCCGGCCGGGGTTCTTCCTGCCGGTGCGTGTGCTGTCGCGCCTGTTCCGCCGCCTGTTCCTGGAGCTTCTGCGCGCGGCGTTCGAACGCAAGGCGCTGAAGTTCTTCAACGCCATGGCGCCGTTGCAGCAGGCTCGGGCCTTCAAGCAGTTCCTGGCGCCGGCAACAACCGCCGAGTGGGTGGTCTATGCCAAGGCACCGTTCGGTGGGCCAGAGCAGGTGCTGCAATACCTGGGCCGCTATACCCATCGGGTGGCGATCGCCAACAGCCGGCTGGTGGACTTCAGCGGCGGCAGCGTCGCGTTCCGCTGGAAGGACTACCGGCGCGAGAGCAAGGCCAAGGTGATGCGGCTGCCGGCCGAAGAGTTCACGCGCCGCTTCCTGCTGCACGTGCTGCCCTCGGGCCTGCAGCGCATCCGCCATTACGGCCTGCTGGCAAACCGAACGCGCGGCGCCAAGCTCGAACGCTGCCGCGAACTGCTCGGCGTAGCGCCAACTGCGCCGAGCGAGCACGACCCGGACGAGGACTACCGAGGTCGCTACCTGCGGCTGACCGGCGTGTCGTTGACGGACTGCCCGGCGTGCAAGCGCGGGCGCATGGTGTGCATCGAGACGTTGTTGCCGAAGCCGCCTGCGCAAGGTCCGCCCGAGGGGTGCGCATGAGCAGCTTGCCGTCAGCTTCAGCGCGAAGCAGCCCATCGTGGCCGCTCGTCGAGCGAGTTTGGCTGCGCTCAGCCGAGGATGCGCGTGACGCAATCGTGCTCAGCCCCGGCGAGGTCATCGCGGCGCATGCGATCGAATCCATCGTCAAGCTCAGCGCCTGCCAACCGCTCGCAACGGCCGGCGTGCGCGTGACCTCGAACGGCTCGGCCAGCACGGCGCCGATTCAATACCCATAGGACACCACCGCCTGCGCGGGCGGTTCAGTCCAACGGGATCTTTTGCCCACCCGACGCGGACCAGCGTCGGCTCGTTGAACAACGCTCGCGCGCCGCGTCGGCCGGGCAAAAGACTCTCTGCTTTATGCCAAGACGTTCATAACGGCCACTTCCGGACCTTGACGGTCGCCATGCGAGTGT
>JBDHSE010000277.1:0-3858 GCA_039807955.1 Ideonella sp.
CCGACGAGCAGCACGCCGCGCGGAATGCGGCCGCCGAGCTTCTGGAACTTCTGCGGGTCCTTCAGGAAGTCGACCAGTTCGGCGACTTCCTCCTTCGCCTCGTCGCAGCCGGCGACATCGGCGAAGGTCGTCGTGTTGTTCGCCTCGTCGAGCATGCGCGCCTTGCTCTTGCCGAAGCTGAACGCGCCGCCCTTGCCGCCGCCTTGCATCTGGCGCATGAAGTAGACCCAGACGCCGATCAGGAGCAGCATCGGCCCCCAGCTGATGAGGATGCTCATCAAGAGCGACGGCTCCTCGCGCGGCTTGACGTCGAACTTGACGCCGTAGTTGATGAGGTCGCCGACCAGCCCGCGATCGAGATACGTCGCCGTCGTGTGCAGCCGCTTGTCGTCGTTCGTGATGGCGAGGATCTCGGTGCCGTTCGGGCCCTCCTGCAGCGTCACCGAGCGGATGCGCTTGGCGCGCACCTCGTCGAGGAAGTCGGAGTAGGCGATCTGGCTCCCCTGCGTGACGCCGCGGTCGAATTGCTTGAAGACGGTGAACAGCACGAGTGCGATCACCATCCACACCGCAACCTTCGAGAACCATTGATTGTTCAACGCGGCTCCTTCCTGCCTGCCAGCACACGGCGCGCGAACAGGCGCACCACATCCATCGTAATTGGGGACGATTCTAGTCGAGTCAAGCCTGGCTCGCGCTGCACTGCAACAAGGCCGCGCCGCGCGCTATCGATCGGTATCGACCGGCCTGCCCACCGGCTTGAGACCGCGTCCGACGAGAAAGGTTTCCGCCGAACGGCCGCGCGACGCCTTCGGCTTGATCGCCTTGACGGCGCGAAACGTCTTCTTGAAGAGTTCGACGCTCTGGCTGAAGCCGCTGCCGTGGAACACCTTGCAGACGAGCGCGCCGTCGGCGGCGAGATGCCGGCTGGCGAAATCGACCGCGAGTTCGACCAGATGCGCCATGCGCGCCGCATCGGAGGCCGCGATGCCCGACAGATTGGGCGCCATGTCGGAGACGATGGCGTCGGCCTTGCGCCCGGCCAGCACGTCTTCGAGCCGGCGCACGACGGCCTCGTCGCGAAAGTCGCCCTGGATGAAGTGCACGCCGTCGATCGGCTCGAAATCGAGGATGTCGAGCGCGATGATCTCGCCGTCGAGCGCGCCGCCACCGCCCTGCCGCGCGAACCTGCGCCGCAGGTACTGGCTCCAGGCGCCCGGCGCCGCGCCGAGGTCGACGACGAGCTGCCCGGGCGCGAGAAGCTTCAGCTCCTCGTCGATCTCCTTCAGCTTGTACGCGGCGCGCGCCCGGTAGCCGTCCTTTTGCGCGAGCCTGACGTAGGGGTCGTTCAGATGGTCGTGCAGCCAGGCCTTGTTGACCTTCCTGCTCTTGGCTTTGACTTTCATCGGCGCTCCCCGCGCTGCCTCGATAATCCGCGCATGCCCGCACTCGAACTCAGCTCCGCCGAGCGCAAGGAGCAACGCGCCAGCGCCCACCACCTCGACCCGGTCGCGATGATCGGCGCCGACGGCTTGACGCCGGCTGTCGTGCGCGAGATCGGCCTCGCGCTCGACGCCCACGGGTTGATCAAGGTGCGCGTCTTCAGTGACGACCGCGCGGCGCGCGAGGCGATGTTGGCGCGCTTGAGCGACCAGCTCGGCGCGGCGCCGATCCAGCACATCGGCAAGCTGCTCGTGCTGTGGCGGCCGATGCCGGTGAAGGAGAAGGCGCTGCGCGAGGATCGCGGCGCCGGCCCGAAAGTCGTCAAGCTGATCAAGTTCTCGAAGAGCGGCAACCACCGGCCGCAGGTGAAGAAGGTGAAAGTGCTCGGCAACCAGCGCATCACGGCCGGCGGCGAGATCAAGCGCGCGCGCAAGCGGGCGACGAGCCCGAAGAAGGCCCCCGTCCGCTGAGCTTCAATGCGGCGACCGACACGCCGCGAGCCGCCAGCCGAGCGTGAGTACGAGCACGATCTTGAGCGCGAAGAACAGCACCGAGACGAGGTGCAGCGGCGCGAAACCCAACGCGCCCTGCCCGACGCGCGCCGCCTCCATCATCGGCAGCACTGCGAAATAGCCGGCGACGGTGCAAAAGAGCGTACCGAGGACCAGCAGCACGTTGCCGCTGACGATCGAGCCGAGCCCGGCGGCCGCGTTCGCCCGCGCCTCGCGGCGCACGACGACGTAGAGCGCGAGCGCGAAGACGATGCTCGCATGCGCCTCGTAGGCGAGCACGCGCGTCGCGACGCGGGCCGCATCGGCCGCCGGCAACAGCGCGAACGGCACCCGGGTCGCGACGAGCGCGACGCACAGCAGCATCCCGGCCCAGACGCCGGCCAGCAGGCCGCCCAGGCGCAGCGACCAGTGCCGCGCCGCGGCGCCGTCAGATATAGCGCACCTCGATGATCTCGTAGCGCCGCACGCCGCCGGGGGCCTGCACGTCGGCGACGTCGCCGGCGCTGCGCCCGATCATCGCGCGCGCGATCGGCGAGCCGATCGAGATCAGCCCCTGCTTCAGGTCGGCCTCGTCCTCGCCGACGATCTGGTAGGTCACCTTGGCGCCGTTGTCCTCGTCCTCGAGGTCGACCGTCGCGCCAAACACGACGCGGCCGTCGGCGTCCAGGCTCGCCGGATCGATGATCTGCGCCGCCGCGAGCTTGCCCTCGATCTCGAGGATGCGGCCCTCGATGTGGCCCTGCTTGTCCTTCGCCGCTTCGTATTCGGCGTTCTCCGACAGGTCGCCGTGCGAGCGCGCCTCGGCGATCGCCGCGATCACCGCGTGGCGCTCGACGTTCTTCAACTGGTGCAACTCCTGCTTGAGCTTCTCGGCACCGCGCAGCGTGAGTGGAATCGTGGCCATGACAAGACGTGGATCGAAGATGGTGGAACAAGCCGCAACCCCGCCGTGCGGCATCGCGCACGCCTCGTGATCGAGGCGGCGGCGGCGCCGCGCCGGGGCATCAAAACCAAACCGCCGCCACTCCCGAGGCTCGGGAGTCGTGGCGGCGGCGGTTCGCGAAGTTTAGTGCAACTCGGCGTGCAGGTCCTGCAACGATGTCACGGCCAGATCGGGCTCGAACTTCATCGCCTCGACCGCCGCCTCGCAGCCCGCCATGCTCGTGTAGTAGGTGACGCGCTGCGCGATCGCCGCCTGGCGGATGTGGCGCGAATCGGCGATCGCGGTGCGCGTCTCGTCGACCGTCGTGAAGATGAGCTGGATTTCGCCGCCCTTCAACATGTCGACGATGTGCGGCCGGCCGTCCTTGACCTTGTGCACCGTGCGCACCGGAATGCCGGCAGCGGCGATCGCGGCGGAGGTGCCGCGCGTCGCGATGAGCTGGTAGCCGAGCGCATGCAGTTCGCGCGCGAGCTCGACGGCGCGCGGCTTGTCGCCGTCGCGCACCGTGATGCAGACGTTGCCGCGCTCGGGCAGGCGCGAGCCGGCGCCGAGCTGGCTCTTCAGCATCGCCTCGCCGAAGCTGCGGCCGGTGCCCATGACCTCGCCGGTCGATCGCATCTCGGGCCCGAGGATCGGATCGACGCCGGGGAACTTGTTGAACGGGAAGACCGCCTCCTTCACCGAGAAGTACGGCGGGATCACCTCGCGCGGCGGCCGCCCGTCGCGCATGCGCTGCGCAGCCAGGCGCGTGCCGGCCATGCAGCGCGCCGCGATCTTCGCCAGCGGCTGCCCGGTCGCCTTCGAGACGAACGGCACGGTGCGCGACGCGCGCGGGTTGACTTCGAGCACGTAGACCACCGCGTTGCTGCCGTCGCCGTCGGTGTCGCCCTGGATCGCGAACTGCACGTTCATCAGGCCGCGCACCTCGAGCGCCTTGGCCATCAGCGTCGTCTGGCGCCG
>JBDHSE010000278.1:0-3855 GCA_039807955.1 Ideonella sp.
GCACGTCCTCGAGCGCGGCGTTGAAGGTGCCGATGCCGGCGTTGTTGAAGAGCAGGTCGAGGCGCCCGAAGGCTGCTTCGGTGCGATCGAAGAGCGCGCGCACCGAGTCGGGCACGCCGACGTCGGTCGGCTGCGCGACTGCGCGCGACGCATCGACGCCGGCCTCGGCGATCGCCGCCTCGAGCGGCTCCCTGCGCCGGCCGGCGAACGCGACGCACCAGCCGTCGGCGAGCAGCGCGAGCGCCACCGCCTTGCCGATGCCGCTGCCCGCGCCGGTGACGATCGCCACCCTGTCGTGTCGCTCCATGTCGAACCTCCTATCGCGTGCCGAAGATCTTGTCGCCGGCGTCGCCGAGGCCGGGGATGATGTAGCCGACCTCGTTCAAGTGGCTGTCGATCGCCGCCGTCCAGCACCGCACATCGGGATGCGCGGCGCCGAGCGCGGCGATGCCTTCGGGCGCCGCGACGAGCACCAGCGCGCGAATATCCCGGCAGCCGCGCTGCTTCAGCAGCGCGACGGTCGCGATCATCGAGCCCGCCGTCGCGAGCATCGGGTCGATGATGATCGCGGTGCGCTCGTCGAGGTGGCCGACGAACTTCTCGAAGTAGTTTTCCGGCTGCAGCGTCTCGTGGCGCGTGCTCGTGCTCGTCGCGATCACCGTCTGGCTGTGCCTGCGCACGAAGCTCGGGCCGATGTGGCTGGTCGCCGGCGGCATGATCGCCGGCATGCTCGGCTGGGTCTGACGCGGGCGCGGCCGAGGCTCAGAGACGCAACGCGTCGCGTACCACTTCGTCGCGCGCCGCGAGGTCGAGCGCGAGCCCCTGCGGCAGACCTTGCCCGGTGTCGGGCGCCTCGACCCAGACCTCGGAGCGGCCATCGCCCGCCGGTCGCACGCGGATGCCGAGCGGCAGTTCGAAAGCATTGCCCTCTTGCGCCCGATCGTCGTCCGTCGCCATCAGCACCGGGGTGCCGCCCTCGGCCGATTCGAGGACGACAACCCGCGCGTCGTTTGCACCGGACGCATCGCGGGCGGCGCTGTCCTGCGCAAAACAACCGAACACCGATACACCGCGTTGACGCGCACAGAGTTCGATTCGCTGCACCGTCTCGTCGACGTCGTACGGACTGCTGATGCACAGCACCGAGCCTTCGCCGATCGCGTTCGCGTCGTCGGCGAAACCCGCGCCGCCGATCGCCGCAAGCACGACGGCCACGGCCCCGGTGCGCCAGAAGCGCATGGGTTTCTTCATCGTAGTGCTCCAGATCTCGAAAATTCCCGCTGACGCCGATTCGGCGCATGCGGGCCGAGCCCCGACTATCGCGCAGCGATGTGTCTCGCAGGTTTCGGTCGGCGACGAAACGTAAGCGTGCGTAACGGCCCGGCCGTGCGATCGGCGCTCAGCCGCGCCCGACGAACGGCATCTTTGTCGCCATCACCGTCATGAACTGGACGTTGGCGTCGAGCGGCAGGCTCGCCATGTGGACGACGGCGCTCGCGACGTGGCGCACGTCCATCACCGCTTCGACGGCGATCTCGCCGTTGGCCTGCTTCATGCCGGTCGTCATCGAGCGCGCCATGTCGGTCAGCGCGTTGCCGATGTCGATCTGGCCGCAGGCGATGTCGTAGCGCCGGCCGTCGAGCGACGCCGATTTCGTGAGGCCGGTGATCGCGTGCTTGGTCGCGGTGTACGGCGCCGAATCGGGGCGCGGCGCGTGCGCCGAGATCGAGCCGTTGTTGATGATCCTCCCGCCGCGCGGCTGCTGGCGCTTCATGATCCGAAACGCCTGCTGCGTGCACAGGAAGGCGCCGGTCAGGTTGGCGGCGACGACCGCCTGCCACTCGTCGAACGGCACGTCCTCGAGCGCGGCGTTGAAGGTGCCGATGCCGGCGTTGTTGAAGAGCAGGTCCAGGCGCCCGAACGCCGCCTCGGTGCGGTCGAAGAGCGCGCGCACCGAGTCGGGCACGCCAACGTCGGTCGGCTGCGCGATCGCGCGCGACGCATCGACGCCGGCCTCGGCGATCGCCGCCTCGAGCGGCTCCCTGCGCCGGCCGGCGAACGCGACGCGCCAGCCGTCGGCGAGCAGCGCGAGCGCCACCGCCTTGCCGATGCCGCTGCCCGCGCCGGTGACGATCGCCACCCTGTCGTGTCGCTCCATGTCGAACCTCCTATCGCGTGCCGAAGATCTTGTCGCCGGCGTCGCCGAGGCCGGGGATGATGTAGCCGACCTCGTTCAAGTGGCTGTCGATCGCCGCCGTCCAGCACCGCACATCGGGATGCGCGGCGCCGAGCGCGGCGATGCCTTCGGGCGCCGCGACGAGCACCAGCGCGCGAATATCCCGGCAGCCGCGCTGCTTCAGCAGCGCGACGGTCGCGATCATCGAGCCCGCCGTCGCGAGCATCGGGTCGATGATGATCGCGGTGCGCTCGTCGAGGTGGCCGACGAACTTCTCGAAGTAGTTTTCCGGCTGCAGCGTCTCGTGGCGCGTGCTCGTGCTCGTCGCGATCACCGTCTGGCTGTGCCTGCGCACGAAGCTCGGGCCGATGTGGCTGGTCGCCGGCGGCATGATCGCCGGCATGCTCGGCTGGGTCTGACGCGGGCGCGGCCGAGGCTCAGAGACGCAACGCGTCGCGTACCACTTCGTCGCGCGCCGCGAGGTCGAGCGCGAGCCCCTGCGGCAGACCTTGCCCGGTGTCGGGCGCCTCGACCCAGACCTCGGAGCGGCCATCGCCCGCCGGTCGCACGCGGATGCCGAGCGGCAGTTCGAAAGCATTGCCCTCTTGCGCCCGATCGTCGTCCGTCGCCATCAGCACCGGGGTGCCGCCCTCGGCCGATTCGAGGACGACAACCCGCGCGTCGTTTGCACCGGACGCATCGCGGGCGGCGCTGTCCTGCGCAAAACAACCGAACACCGATACACCGCGTTGACGCGCACAGAGTTCGATTCGCTGCACCGTCTCGTCGACGTCGTACGGACTGCTGATGCACAGCACCGAGCCTTCGCCGATCGCGTTCGCGTCGTCGGCGAAACCCGCGCCGCCGATCGCCGCAAGCACGACGGCCACGGCCCCGGTGCGCCAGAAGCGCATGGGTTTCTTCATCGTAGTGCTCCAGATCTCGAAAATTCCCGCTGACGCCGATTCGGCGCATGCGGGCCGAGCCCCGACTATCGCGCAGCGATGTGTCTCGCAGGTTTCGGTCGGCGACGAAACGTAAGCGTGCGTAACGGCCCGGCCGTGCGATCGGCGCTCAGCCGCGCCCGACGAACGGCATCTTTGTCGCCATCACCGTCATGAACTGGACGTTGGCGTCGAGCGGCAGGCTCGCCATGTGGACGACGGCGCTCGCGACGTGGCGCACGTCCATCACCGCTTCGACGGCGATCTCGCCGTTGGCCTGCTTCATGCCGGTCGTCATCGAGCGCGCCATGTCGGTCAGCGCGTTGCCGATGTCGATCTGGCCGCAGGCGATGTCGTAGCGCCGGCCGTCGAGCGACGCCGATTTCGTGAGGCCGGTGATCGCGTGCTTGGTCGCGGTGTACGGCGCCGAATCGGGGCGCGGCGCGTGCGCCGAGATCGAGCCGTTGTTGATGATGCGCCCGCCGCGCGGCTGCTGGCGCTTCATGATCCGGAACGCCTGCTGGGTGCACAGGAAGGCGCCGGTCAGGTTGGCGGCGACGACCGCCTGCCACTCGTCGAACGGCACGTCCTCGAGCGCTGCGTTGAAGGTGCCGATGCCGGCGTTGTTGAAGAGCAGGTCCAGGCGCCCGAACGCCGCCTCGGTGCGATCGAAGAGCGCGCGCACCGAGTCGGGCACGCCGACGTCGGTCGGCTGCGCGACTGCGCGCGACGCAT
>JBDHSE010000279.1:0-3828 GCA_039807955.1 Ideonella sp.
GGTAGACGCACCAGGTTTAGGTCCTGACGCCAGCGATGGTGTGGGGGTTCGAGTCCCCCCCCGCGCACCAGCAACGAATCCGAAAAGGACGCCACGAATCATGGCCGTGACTGTCGAGAATCTCGAGAAACTAGAGCGCCGCATCACGCTGACGCTGCCCGCCAGCGCCGTCAAGCAGGAAGTCGAATCTCGCCTGCGCAAGCTCGCCCGCACCGTGAAGGCAGCCGGCTTTCGGCCCGGCAAGGTGCCGATGAGCGTCGTTGCGCAGCGCTATGGCTACTCGGTGCACTACGAGGTGATGAACGACAAGGTCGGCCGCGCCTTCGCCGACGCGACGAGCGAGGCGAACCTGCGCGTCGCCGGTGCGCCGCGCATCTCGGAGAAGGAGGGCGCGGCCGAGGGCGAACTCGCGTTCGACGCGACCTTCGAGGTCTACCCCGAAATCAAGCTCGGCGACCTGTCGGCGGCCGAGATCGAGCGCGTGTCGACCGAGGTCACCGAGGCGGCGATCGACAAGACGCTCGACATCCTGCGCAAGCAGCGCCGCACCTTCGCGCTGCGCGCACAGACCGAGCCGGCGGCCGACGGCGACCGGGTGACGATCGACTTCGAAGGCAAGATCGACGGCGAGCCGTTCGAGGGCAACAAGGCCGAGGCGTTCCAGTTCGTCGTCGGCGAAGGCCAGATGCTCGCCGCGTTCGAGGACGCGGTGCGCGGCATGAAGGTCGGCGACTCGAAGACCTTCCCGCTGCAGTTCCCGGCCGACTACCAGGGCAAGGACGTCGCGGGCAAGGAAGCCGACTTCATGGTCACGCTGAAGAAGGTCGAGGCGCAGCACCTGCCCGAGGTGAACGAGGCACTCGCGAAGTCGCTCGGCATCAAGGACGGCACGGTCGAGGCGCTGCGTGCCGACATCAAGCGCAACCTGGAGCGCGAAGTGAAGTTTCGCGTCCTCGCGCGCAACAAGGGTGCGGTGATGGATGCGCTCGTCAAGGCGGCGGAACTCGACGTTCCGGTTGCCCTCGTCAACGGCGAGACCGAACGCATGATCGAGGCGGCGCGCGAGGACTTGAAGAAGCGCGGCGTGAAGGACGCCGACAAGGCGCCGATCCCGCCCGAGATCTTCAAGGACCAGGCCGAGCGCCGGGTGCGGCTCGGCCTCGTCGTTGCCGAACTCGTGCGCACAAACAACCTGCAGGCCAAGGCCGAGCAGTTGCAGGCGCACATCGAGGAGATGGCGCAAAGCTACGAGAAGCCGTCCGAGGTCGTGCGTTGGTATCTCGGCGACCGCGAGCGGATGGCCGAGGTGGAAGCGGTCGTCGTCGAGAACAACGTGACGCAGTTCGTCCTCGGCAAGGCCAAGGTCGTCGACAAGGTGCTGGCGTTCGACGAACTGATGCAGGCCTGACGCCGGCGCCGGCGCGTGAATGCGCGTCGGCCGCGTGGCGGGCCGAAGGCCGACATAATCGCCTTCGGTCCGACCTGACAATCTCCCAAGGAAACTTCATGAGCGCGCTGCAAACGCAAGGCCTCGGCCTCGTGCCGATGGTCATCGAACAATCGGGACGCGGCGAACGCGCCTACGACATCTACAGCCGGCTGCTGCGCGAGCGGGTGATCTTCCTCGTCGGCCCGGTCAACGACCAGACGGCGGCGGTCGTCGTCGCGCAGCTGCTGTTTCTCGAGAGCGAGAACCCCGACAAGGACATCCACTTCTACATCAACTCGCCGGGCGGCTCGGTCAGCGCCGGGATGTCGATCTTCGACACGATGCAGTTCGTCAAGCCCGACGTGTCGACGATGTGCATCGGGCTGGCGGCGAGCATGGGCGCGTTCCTGCTCGCGGCCGGCGCCAAGGGCAAGCGCTTCGCGCTGCCGAACTCGCGCATCATGATCCACCAGCCTTCGGGCGGCGCGCAGGGCCAGGCGACCGACATCGAGATCCAGGCGCGCGAGATCCTGAAGCTGCGCGAGAGCCTGAACGTCATCCTCGCCGAGCGCACCGGCCAGAAGCTCGAGAAGATCCGCCTCGATTCCGAGCGCGACTTCTTCATGTCGGCCGACGAGGCGAAGACCTACGGCCTGATCGACCAGGTAATCGCCAAGCGCGCCGGCGCCGACTCCGCCAAGGAGTGACCCGGCCGCCGAGCCGGTGACGGCTTCCGGCGTGGCGCGCGCGCCGCGTTGCGCCGAACTGTGCGGCGAAGCGATCCCACTCGCGGGCGTCGGAAGTGCGGCTTTGCACTATGATGGTCCGACGATTCCCACACGGAACCACAGTCATGGCTGAAAAGAAGGGCTCTTCGAGCGAGAAGGTTCTGTACTGCTCGTTCTGCGGCAAGAGTCAGCACGAGGTGAAGAAGCTGATCGCCGGCCCGTCCGTGTTCATCTGCGACGAGTGCATCGAGCTGTGCAACGACATCATCCGCGATGAAGTGCCGGCCGAAGGCGCGCCGCAGCGCGCGCCGAAGTCCGACCTGCCGGTGCCGAGCGAGATCAAGGCGAGCCTGGACCAGTACGTGATCGGCCAGGAGTCGGCCAAACGCATCCTCGCCGTCGCCGTCTACAACCACTACAAGCGCCTCAAGCACATCAGCGAGACGAAGGACGAGATCGAACTCGCCAAGAGCAACATCATGCTGATCGGCCCGACCGGCTCGGGCAAGACGCTGCTTGCGCAGACGCTCGCGCGGCTGCTCAACGTGCCGTTCGTGATCGCCGACGCGACGACGCTGACCGAAGCCGGCTACGTCGGCGAGGATGTCGAGAACATCATCCAGAAGCTGCTGCAAAACTGCAACTACGACGTCGAGCGCGCCCAGCGCGGCATCGTCTACATCGACGAGATCGACAAGATCAGCCGCAAGTCCGACAACCCGTCGATCACGCGCGACGTCTCGGGCGAGGGCGTGCAGCAGGCGCTCCTGAAGCTCGTCGAAGGCACGATGGCAAGCGTGCCGCCGCAGGGCGGGCGCAAGCACCCGAACCAGGACTTCCTGCAGATCGACACGACCAACATCCTCTTCATCTGCGGCGGCGCGTTCGACGGCCTCGAGAAGGTGATCCAGAACCGCTCCGAGAAGTCGGGCATCGGCTTTGGCGCGGCGGTGCGCAGCAAGAGCGACAAGAAGGTCTCGGAGGTGTTTCGCGAGGTGCTGCCCGAGGACATCATCAAGTTCGGGCTGATCCCGGAACTCGTCGGCCGCCTGCCGGTCGTAGCCACCCTGGGCGAACTGAGCGAGGACGCGCTCGTGCGCATCCTCACCGAGCCGAAGAACGCGCTCGTCAAACAATATCACAAGCTCTTCGCGATGGACGAGGTCGAGCTCGAGATCCGTCCGTCGGCGCTGCAGGCGATCGCGCGCAAGGCGCTCGCCCGCAAGACCGGCGCGCGCGGCCTGCGATCGATCATGGAGCAGGCGCTGATCGACACCATGTTCGAGCTGCCGACGCTCGAAGGCGTTGCCAAGGTCGTGCTCGACGAACACACGATCGACGACGGCGCCAAGCCGCTGCTCGTCTATCGCGAGCAAAAGGCGAGTGCATAGAGAACAACAAGAAGGGCCTTCGCAATGAAGGCTCGCGCGAACCGGCATCGCCCCGGCCGCGCCCGATGACCGGCCTCCGCGCGTCCCGCCGTCCGGCGACCCGCGGGTTCTTGCAAAACGCATTCCGGGCCTCAAATGGCTCCGAGAAAGAGAGGTAAGCAATGTCCGGACATCCCACCCTTCCCGCCGAGAAAATCACGCTCGCGCTGCTGCCGCTGCGCGACGTGGTCGTCTTCCCGCACATGGTGATCCCGCTGTTCGTCGGCCGCCCGAAGTCGAT
>JBDHSE010000280.1:0-3821 GCA_039807955.1 Ideonella sp.
CTCGTCACCGCGCGCAGCGCGCCGGCGCACGAGCGCGCGATCCGCACGCTGATGGACTGGCGCGTCGAGATCGACGAGGCGATGTTCCTCGGCGGCCTCGCGAAGGGCGAGTTCCTGCGCGAGTTCGAGCCCGACTTCTTCTTCGACGACCAGACCGGCCATATCGACAGCGCGGCGCCGCATGTGCCTTCCGGGCACGTCGCGTCGGGAGTCGCTAACGGCTGAGTGCGTCCGACGGAGGCGCCGCTTGCATCCGGTCGGGCATCCGGTCACACATCCGGACACAACTTGGGGGCATCGATCCCCCTAGAACGCCAGTTGCGGGCGCGAAGCCGCGTTCCTATTCTTTGCTGACCCTCATCCGCACCAGCAAGGAGTCAACATGGCCACCTCCAAACGCGACACGCGCAGCATCCCGCTCGAAGTCCGCGCCTCGATCAGCGAGCGTCCGGCGGAACTCACGAGCGTCGTCGCCTACGCCTTCAGCCAGGGCGGCGCACTGCTCGACATGCAGGAGCTCGACAAGGGCGGCAACGCGCGGCTCACGCTGCCGGTCGGCAAGGAGGCGCAGGCGGCGCGCGTCGTGCTCGGCCCGCAGATGGACAAGGATGGGCTCGACGTCGGCGAGCTGCTGCGCCGCGGCGGCGTCGACGCGCACGTCGCGCTGCGCCCCGGCGTCGAGAAGCTCCCGCCGCTAGCCTTCGAGGTCGGCCCGGACATCTGGCGCCAGTGGATCGGCAGGTTGTGCCGCGTCAAGGGCACGCTGCTCAAGAGCGTCGCGAGCGGCGGTGTCACGCTGAAGCTGCCGGTCTGCAACGCGGCGATCGACATCTACGAGGTCGATCCGTGGCCGGTCATCATCGTCAAGCTGCCCGATCTCGACATCGACCGCCTGCGCGAGATCATCGACGGGCCCTGGCCGCCGATCGACTTCCCCGTCCCGCCGCGACCGCCCGAGCGCTTTCCGGGTGCCTTCGGCTTCGACCCTGCCGGGCCGGTAAGCCTGAACCCGCAGCCGCTGCCGCCGGGTCCGCAGCGCTCGCGCATGGCGAGCCCCGGAGCGATCCGCGGCTTCGATCCGCAGCCCGAGCCGCCGGCCGGGATGCGCCAGATGCTTTCGCTGCCGGCCGACCTGCAACTTGCCGCACGCGCCTCGCGCCCGATCTTCGAACGCGCGGTGATCGCCAACGTCGACCTGCTGCGCCCGATCCTGTGCTGGCTGTTCCCGCTGAAGGTTACGCGCACCAAGCTCGTCACCGTGATGACCGATGAGTGCGGCCACTTCAGCGCGCTCGTCTGGCGCTCGTACTTCGACCTCGACGTGCCCGACCTCTATTTCGTCGCCCGCCAGCGCATCTGGCCGGGGTTCTGGGTCACGATCTACGAGCCAAAGCCGGTCGCCTGCCACACGTGGTGGGACTATGTCTGCGGCACCGAGGTCACGCTTGTCACGACCCATCCGCTGGCGCACGCCTGCCCGCCCTGCCCGCCGGTCGTCGCGCCCAACAACTGGGTGCTCTTCATGGCAATCGGCAACGCATCGGTCTGGCGCATCCACGGCGCCAACAGCACGACCAAGGTCGGCGCGATCGGGCACGACCCGGACAAGCTCGGGCTGCTCGACAACACCGCGCCGTGGGGCGGATCGCTGCGTCCGCGTCTCGAGTTCGACAACTCGCTGCGCAGCGACCTCGGCGTGCGCTACTACCGCGTCTCGTACAAGCGGCCGGCCGAGGCCGAGACCGAATGGCGGCCGAGCACCGATGCGATCGACCGCCACTACACGCACGAGGTCGGCGGCGACTTGATCCTCGAGCAGTACCCGCTCGGCCCGCAATCGGTCGGCGCATCGGCGCATCTGTGCGAGATCCCGCCCGGGCTGCCGCCGACCGGGCAGTGGTCGATACCGAACGCGGTGCTCGACACCCAGAACGCCGTCATCCCGACCGTCGCCGTCGCGCCCGGCACCGGCTTCGACGCCGGCGGCAACCCGGTCGGCGCCGACCAGGGCGGGCTGTGGCAGATCAAGGTCGAACTGTTCGACGCCGCGGGCAACCTCGTCGACCCGGAGGCGCTCGGCATCAAGTGGCGGGTGCCCGAAAGCATCGACCTGAGCGGCACGATCCAGACCCACGACGCGGCCGACCTCGGTCTGGTCGACGCGGCGAACAACCGCATGGTGCTCACCGTGCGCGTCGACAACAACGCGACCTTCGCGCGCATCGACGCGCCGAGCGTCGGCGGCAACGCCGCGGCCGACGAATGCGGCGTGATGAACTACGCGTCGCGCGCGCTCGCGGTCGACGTGCCGTTCCTGGCGCTGCAACGCAACCGTTTCGCGACCTACTCGTTCTACGTGCAGCGCGGCGCCGTCTCGCCCGCCGAGTACAACGCGAGCGGGATCGCGGCGGCGAATGCGGCCGGCATGCCGGCGGCGATCCCGCCGTCGCCGCCCGGCGACCCGCAGCCGACGGTCGGCAGCCTGCTCGACGCGTGCGTGCTCGCCGGCTTCACCGAGAACCTGCACGTCTGGCACATGGCGACCGACGGCTGGTCGCGCCAGTCGCAGTACGACAGCAGCATCGCGCGCGCCTTTGTCCTCGCGCCGAGCGGCAACCTCGCCGCTTGAGGCAGGTGGTATCGACGAACGCCCAGACACCATCAAGATCGCAACGCCCCCGGCCGTGAGCCGGGGGCCGCGCATCAGATGCTCTTGCGCAAGCCCTCGAGGTCGAGCACGCGCAGGCCGCCGTACTCGATGCGGATGCAGCCGCGCGCCTGCAGCGTTCGCAGCGCCTCGTTGACGCGCTGGCGCGACAGGCCGACGAGGTAGCCGAGTTCCTGCTGCGTGATGCGCAGCAGTTCGCCGACGCCGGGATAGAGCGTCGGGTGAAACAGCGCCGCGAGGCTGCGGGCGACGCGCACGTCGGGGTCGGTCATGCGGTCGATCTCGCGCGCCGCGATGAACTGGCCGAGGCGCTCGTTCAACTGGCGCATGATGAAGCCGTTGAACGCGATGCTGCGCGCGAGCAGCCAGTGAAAGGTCTCGACCGGGATGCCGGCGACGACGCTCCTGCGCAGCGCCTGGATGTTGTAGCGGTACGGTTCGCGCTTGAGCACCGTGCCCTCGCCGAACCAGCCGCCGCTGGGCACGCCGGTGAAGGTGATCGGCATGCCGAACTCGGTGTCGCTGCTCATCTTGAGCAGGCCATCGACGACGCCGAACCAGAAGGTCGCCGGGCGGCCGATGCGGCACAGCAGCTCGCCGACCTCGACGTCGACGACCTCGATGTCGGCCTGCGCGCGCGCTCTCTCCTCCTCGTCGAGCACGGCGAGCCAGTGGATGCCGGCCAGTTCGTCCGGCGTCGCCGGCCGCGCCCGCGCGCGCAGCGGCTGGGCAGCGGCGTTCATCCGGGCTGTCTCCGGCGCGGCGCGGCGTGTGGACGAAGGCGGCTTGCGGTCATGCAGCTTACTCGGGGAATTACGGAGGGAGAGAACCCGGTGAATGTCGTCACAACGACAACTTGGCGTCAAACCCGAGCCTAGCATTGGCGCCGTGAGTCCGCAGCCATCTCCCGGAGCCGTGCGTTGAGAACGACCTTCCCGCGCCTGATGCTCGAACACGCGAAGTCGCGCCCGACGGCCGCCGCGCTGCGCGTGAAGGAGTTCGGGATCTGGCAGACGACGTCGTGGGCGATGCTGGCCGAACTCGTGCGCGACCTCGCCTGCGGGCTCGCCGCGGCGGGCCTCGGGCGCGACGACCACATCGTCGTCGTCGGCGAGAACCGGCCGCGCCTGTACGCCGCGATGCTCGCCGCGCA
>JBDHSE010000281.1:0-3812 GCA_039807955.1 Ideonella sp.
GTCGATGCGTCGCCCACCGCTTCCAACCGCTTGCCGCCCGCGCTGCGCAGTTCGTAGCGCGTGGCGCCGTCCTGCAACTGCATCGCATCGCCCGCCGCGCCGACGACGAAGCGGCGTTCGCCGCAGTCGATGACGGTCTGGAACGCGAGCAGGCGCGCCGCTGGCGCGAGCGTCAGATCGCCGACATCGACCCGGCCCTGCGTCGCGCCGACCGCGGCCGGCGCGCTGAGCCACTGCGCCCAGCCGTCGGCGATGATCGCGGCGCGCACCACCGGCTGCGCGCCGGGCGGCAGGCGGTCGCGCTCGACGCGCAACTCGAAGCGCAGCGGGAGCTCGTGGCCGGCAAGCGGTTCGCGCTGCTCGGCGAGCACCGGCGTG
Source organism: Ideonella sp. (assembly GCA_039807955.1). GTDB lineage: Bacteria > Pseudomonadota > Gammaproteobacteria > Burkholderiales > Burkholderiaceae_C > CAIKUF01. The sequence continues at coordinate 379 of JBDHSE010000281.1, forward strand.
TCGGCCCGACCGCGCAGTTCGATGACGATCTGCGCCGCTGCCGGTGCCGCGACAGGCTCGGCCGAGGCGAGCCGGCCGCCGACGACGAGGATCTGCGCGGCGCAACCGCCGAGCAGGGCGGCCGCCATCGCGCCCGTCAGCGCCGCGATCGCGCTGCTGCGCGGACCGATCGGTTGCGCGGCGCTCGCAACGGCTGCGTGGCGGATGTCGTGGTGATGGCGCACAGTCTCCACGCGCTGCCCTCGGTCGGGTACGGGTGCTCGAGGGTCTGCTCTCCCGAGCCGGGTCTTGTTCGCGACGCTACCACGCCGCGGTCGGCGCGCTTGGCCCTTCGACCACACGCGGCTGAATGCCCGCTGACAGCGCCGCCAATCGTCGCGCGCGCACAATCGCGCCGTTGGCGATCCGCACGGACGGTGCTAAATTGCACCATCCGAATCCTGCCGGTCTGCGCGAGCGCGCGAAGCGGCCGGGGTTCCAGCTGATCCGCCAACCGGTGCAGCCGTAACGCGGAAGGTTTATCAACCCATCGGGGCGCCGGAAACCGGCGCGAAAGGTGAGCGACATGATGCAGCAGATGCGGTCCAACTCCTATCTCTTCGGCGGCAACGCGCCGTATGTGGAGGAGATGTACGAGGCGTATCTGAACGACCCCGGCTCGGTCGCCGACTCCTGGCGCAGCTACTTCGACGCGCTGCAGAACGTCCCGGCGAGCGACGGCAGCACGGCGCGCGATGTGGCGCACGCGCCGGTCGTCGAGTCGTTCGCGCAGCGCGCCAAGGCCAACGCCTTCGGCAACCGCGTCAGCAGCTCCGAACTCGCGATCGCGCGCAAGCAGGTGCACGTGCAGTCGCTGATCTCGGCGTACCGCTTCCTCGGCGCGCGCTGGGCCGACGTCGACCCGCTCAAGCGCCGCGAGCGGCCGAAGATCCCGGAGCTGGAACCGGCGTTCTACGACCTGACCGAGTCCGACATGGACATCACGTTCAGCGCGACGAACACCTACTTCTCGGCCGCCGAGCACATGACGCTGCGCGAGATCCTGCAGGCGCTGCGCGAGACGTACTGCGGCTCGATCGGCGCCGAGTACATGCACTGCACCGAGCCGGCGGAGAAGCGCTGGTGGCGCGAGCGCCTCGAGACGGTGCGCTCCAAGCCGTCGTTCACGGCCGAGCAGAAGACCCACATCCTCGAGCGGCTGACGGCGGCCGAGGGCCTCGAGCGCTACCTGCACACCAAGTACGTCGGCCAGAAGCGCTTCTCGCTCGAGGGCGGCGAGAGCTTCATCGCGTCGATGGACGAACTGGTGCAGCGCTCGGCGGGCAAGGGCGTGCAGGAGGTCGTGATCGGCATGGCGCACCGCGGGCGGTTGAACGTGCTCGTCAACATCCTCGGCAAGAGCCCGGCGATGCTCTTCTCCGAGTTCGACCACACCGCGCCGGAGGAGCTGGAATCCGGCGACGTCAAGTACCACCAGGGGTTCTCGAGCGACGTGACGACGCCCGGCGGCGCGGTGCACCTGAGCCTCGCGTTCAACCCGTCGCACCTCGAGATCGTCAATCCGGTCGTCGAGGGCTCGGTCAAGGCGCGGCTCGACCGGCGCGGCGACAAGGAGGGCGATTCGGTGTTGCCGGTGCTGGTGCACGGCGACGCCGCGTTCGCCGGCCAGGGCGTCGTGATGGAGACGCTCGCGCTGGCGCAGACGCGCGGCTATTCGACCGGCGGCACGGTGCACATCGTCATCAACAACCAGATCGGCTTCACGACGAGCGACCCGCGCGACGCGCGCTCGACGCTGTACTGCACCGACGTCGTCAAGATGATCGAGGCGCCGGTGCTGCACGTCAACGGCGACGACCCCGAGGCGGTCGTCTTCGTCACGCAGCTCGCGCTCGACTTCCGCCAGGAGTTCAACAAGGACGTCGTCGTCGACATCGTCTGCTATCGCAAGCTCGGCCACAACGAGCAGGACACGCCGGCGCTGACGCAGCCGCTGATGTACAAGCGCATCGCCGCCCATCCCGGCACGCGCAAGCTCTACGGCGACAAGCTCGTCGCCCAGGGCGTGCTTCCCGCCGACGGGCCGGACGCGATGGTCAAGGCGTTTCGCGCCGCGATGGACCAGGGCAAGAACACCTACGACCCGGTGCTGACGAACTACAAGAGCAAGTACGCCGTCGACTGGGCTCCGTTCCTCGGCCGCAAATGGACCGACGCCGCCGACACCGCGCTGCCGCTGGCCGAGATAAAGCGCCTGGCCGAACGCATCACGGCGCTGCCGCCGGGGTTCAAGCCGCACATGCTGGTCGAGAAGGTGCTCGCCGACCGCGCCGCGATGGGCCGCGGCGAGATCAACATGGACTGGGGCATGGGCGAGCACCTCGCGTTCGCGTCGCTCGTCGCCAGCGGCTACCCGATCCGCCTGTCGGGCGAGGACAGCGGGCGCGGCACCTTCACCCACCGCCACGCCGTGCTGCACGATCAGAACCGCGAGAAGTGGGACGAGGGCGCCTACACGCCGCTGCAGCACGTCGCCGACGGCCAGGCGCCGTTCGTCGTCATCGACTCGATCCTGTCGGAGGAGGCGGTGCTCGGCTTCGAGTACGGCTACGCGAGCGCCGACCCGAACACGCTCGTCATCTGGGAGGCGCAGTTCGGCGATTTCGCCAACGGCGCGCAGGTCGTGATCGACCAGTTCATCGCCGCCGGCGAGGTGAAGTGGGGCCGCGTCAATGGCCTGACGCTGATGCTGCCGCACGGCTACGAAGGCCAGGGGCCGGAGCACAGCTCGGCGCGCCTCGAGCGCTTCATGCAGCTCGCCGCCGACAACAACATGCAGGTCGTGCAGCCGACCTCGGCGAGCCAGATCTTTCACGTGCTGCGCCGCCAGATGGTGCGCCTGTTCAGGAAGCCGCTCGTCATCCTGACGCCGAAGTCGCTGCTGCGCGCGAAGGACGCCGGCTCGCCGATGAGCGAGTTCACGCGCGGCGAGTTCAAGACCGTGATCGGCGAGCGCAGCGCCGAGATCGCCGCCGACAAGGTCAAGCGCGTCATCGCCTGCTCGGGCAAGGTCTACTACGACCTCGTCAGGAAGCGCGAGGAGCGCAAGGCGCAGGACGCCGCAATCCTGCGCGTCGAGCAGCTCTATCCGTTCCCGCACAAGGCGTTCGCGGCCGAGCTGAAAAAGTACCCGAACGCGACCGACGTCGTCTGGTGCCAGGACGAGCCGCAGAACCAGGGCGCGTGGTTCTACGTCCAGCACTACGTGCACGAGAACATGACCGAGGGGCAGCGCCTGGGCTACGCGGGGCGCCCGGCGTCGGCGTCGCCGGCGGTCGGTTATGCCCACCTGCATCAGGAGCAGCAGAAGGCGCTGCTCGACCAGGCCTTCGCCAAGCTCAAGGGATTCGTGCTGACGAAGTAGGACGCAGCGC
>JBDHSE010000282.1:0-3808 GCA_039807955.1 Ideonella sp.
GCGCAGGATGTTGCGGTCGCGCTCGCGCAGCAGCGAGTAGTCGACGCTCTCGAAGTAGCCCTCGCCGTAGACGCGCAGCAAGTCCTTGTTCAGCGTCGCGGTGTCGAGCGGCTCGCCGGTCTTTTGCGTGACGAGCCGGCTCACGTCGACCGGGTTGACGTGGTCGAGCCCGACGACCTCGACCGCGTCGACCCGCGGCGGCGGCGGCACCGGCACATCGATGCGCGCCTGCCAGCTCGCGAACTGCGCTTCGCTGACCGCGAGCGGCTCAAGCCGGTCGGCGACCTTCAGCGCCGCCTCGCGGCCGCGCTGCGCCGTCGTCGCGCTCTTCTTGAAGTCGCCGGCGGTGATGCCGGTGAGGTCGGGCTGGATGTAGATGTCGGTCGGCTCGAGCGTCGCGAGCGACTGGCGCACGTTCTGCTCGGTCAGGATGTTGACCATCTGCGCCGAGACGCTGAGCAGGGACTTGATCTGGTCCGCCTTCAAGAGCGGCGAGCCGACGTTGACCGCGATCACGATGTCGGGCTTGCACAGTTGGCGCACGACGTCGATCGGCACGTTGTCGACGAGGCCGCCGTCGACGAGCTTGGCGCCGTCGCGCTCGACCGGCGCCATCAGTCCAGGCACCGACATGCTCGCGCGCATCGCCTGCGACAGGCTGCCGTCGCGCATCACGACGCGGTTGCCGGTGACGATGTCGGTCGCGATCAGCGCGATCGGGATCGGCAGCTTCTCGATCAGCCGCTCGCCGCGATCGTCGTGCACCAGCTCGTTGAAGAAGGCCTTGATCTTCTGCCCGGAGACGACGCCCGGCGCGTACTCCAGACCGTGCTTGGTCACGCCAAGCTCGCTGCCCGGCAGGTAGATCTGCGACAGGCGCTTGTTGCGGTAGCTCATGTCGTAGAAGTCGGGGTTGTCCTGGAACATGTCGTCCCAGTCGGCCTTGGCGAGCGCCTCGCTCATGCTGGCCGGCGTCTGGCCGGCGGCGAATGCACCGGTGACGAGCGCACCCATGCTCGTGCCGGCGATGCAATCGACCGGCACCCGCATCTCCTCGAGCACCTCGAGGATGCCGATGTGCGCCGCACCGCGCGCGCCGCCGCCGCCGAGAACGAGGCCGACGCGCGGCCGCTGTGCCGACGCGGATTGTTGTGCCGCGGCCGCCGGCGCGGCCTGCGCCTGCGCCAATGCCGCGATGCAGGCGGCGACCGCGCCCGCAAGCAGCTTGCGCGTGCCGTCCAGCGTGCGGGCCGCGCCGCGCTGATGGCGTCTAGAAGATGGCTTGCTTGTCAACGCCGTTCCTTGCCATCGAGCGGCGCAGCTTGACGAGCGCCTCTTGCTGGATCTGGCGCACGCGCTCGCGGGTGAGCTTGAGCCGGCCGGCGAGCACCTCGAGCGTTTCCGCCTCGCGCGCGCCGAGGCCGTAGCGGCCGGCGAGCACCTCGCGCTCGCGCGCACTCAGCGTCTCGAGCCCTTGCGTCAGCAGCGAATCGACCTCGTGGCCGAGCGCACGGCTCGCCGGGTCGACCGACTCCTCGTCGGCGACCGCATCGAGCAGCGTCTCGGCGTCCGCTTCGCTCGACGCGCGATCGAGCGGTGCGTCGAGCGAAGCGGGCGTCTCGGCGAACTTGAGCAGCGCGGTGACCTCGGCGACCGGCCTGCCGAGCGCGGCGGCGATCTCTTCGCTGCGCACGGCCGCGCCGTCGCCCTGCCCGAAGTGCGCGGCCTGCGCCTCGAGCGCCCGGCGCGCCCTGAGCACCTGATTCAACTCGCGCACCACGTGCACCGGCAGGCGCACGAGCCGGGCCTGGTGCATCAGCGCGCGCTCGATGCTCTGGCGGATCCACCACGAGGCATAGGTCGAGAAGCGAAAGCCGCGCTCGGGCTCGAACTTGTCGATCGCGTGCATCAGGCCGAGGTTGCCGTCCTCGATCAAGTCGAGCAGCGGCATGCCGCGGCCGATGTAGTTCTTGGCGACGCTGACGACGAGGCGCAGGTTGTGCTCGATCATCGCCTGGCGCGCGGCGAAGTCGCCGCCGCGGGCGCGCGTCGCGGTCTCGAACTCTTCCTGCGGCGTCAGCAGCGGCAGCCTGCCGATCTCGCGCAGGTAGGTCTGCAAGGTGTCGCCCGATTCGACCGGCTCGGATACCGATTCGGCGGCGCCGTCGCGCACCGGCCAGGCGTCGTCCCCGTCCGGCGCCGCGGGTGCGCCCGCCGGCAGCAACCAGTTCGCCTGCAGCGCGCCATCGGCTGCGCGCGCGTGCTGCGACCCGGCGGTGATGGGCGCGGTCCTGGGAGCCATCGCGGGGCAGCAGTTCGCCGCGTGCGTCAGCGTGGCGGCAGCAATTTCAGCGGGTCGACGGGCTTGCCCTGGCGCCGGATCTCGAAGTGCAGCTGCACCGAATCGGCGTCGGTCGAACCCATCTCGGCGATGCGCTGGCCGCGCCGCACGGCTTGATCCTCCTTCACGAGCAGGGTCTGGTTGTGCGCGTAGGCGCTCAGGTAGGTGTCGTTGTGCTTCACGATCAAGAGGTTGCCGTAGCCGCGCAGGCCCGATCCGGCGTAGACGACGCGGCCGTCCGCCGCGGCATAGACCGGGTCGCCCGCCTTGCCGCCGATGACGATGCCCTTGCTGCGCGCCTCGTCGAACGGCACAAGCACCGGGCCGGCCGCGGGCCAGGCCCAGACCACGTCGTCGACGCCGGCGCTCGGCGTCGCCTGCTGCGCGCCGGGCGTTGCGACCGGCGCCGTCGATGCCGCGCTGGCGGGCGCCGCCGGGCGCTCGACCGGCTTGGTCTCGGTTCGTGCGATGGTTGCGTTGGTGCTTGGCCGCGCCGCGGCGGCGGCCTGGACTTCCGACGCGGGCGGCACGACGCGCAGCACCTGTCCGACCTCGATGACGTTGGCGTTGTCCAGATTGTTCCACTTCACGAGGTCGCGCCAGTTCTGGCCGTGGTCCATTGCGATGCGGACCAGCCGGTCGCCGGGCTTCACGGTGTAGTAGCCCGGCTTGCCGGCGTTCTCGGCGCCTGGCAATACTGGCGCCTCGGCTTGCGACGCCGCCGGCGCCGGTGCGGAGGCCGCGGCCGTCGCCGCGCTCGGGCTGCGGACCTCGACCGGGGCGCGCGTCTTCTTGCTCGCGCACGACGCGAGCGTGATCGCCATCAGCACGATCGCGAGCGCGCGCCAGGTTGCGCGCGGTCGAGCGCGGTTGCCACTTGCCATGCTGCCAAACATCAATCCAGTCCTGCCTTCAAGGGAACGAAATGCACCGCATCGTGCACGCTGCGCCGCACGCCCTGCTCGTCGCGATCGACGACGACGAGCTGCTGGCGCCCGCCGTGCAATTCGACGGGTGCGACGAGCCGGCCGCCGACCGCGAGCTGATCCAGCCATGCCTGCGGCAGCGCTTCGCCGCCCGCCGCCGCGATGATGCTCTGGTACGGCGCCTGCGGCGGATGCCCGATGCGGCCGTCACCATACACCAGCCGCACGCGCAGTTCCCGCAGCGCGTTCAGGTTCGCGCGTGCCTTGTCGTGCAGCGGACGCACGCGCTCGATCGAGATCACGTCGCGCGCGAGTTGCGCGAGCACCGCGGCCTGATAGCCGCAGCCGGTCCCGATCTCGAGGACCCGGCCGAGCGTGCCGCTCGTACGCGACGACGCGCCCTGCGCGAGCAGCTCGACCATGCGCGCGACGACCGACGGCTTGGAGATCGTCTGCCCATGGCCGATCGGCAGGCTCGTGTCCTCGCAGGCCTGGATGACGAGCGCGGGGTCGACGAAGCGGTCGCGCGGCACGGCGAGCA
>JBDHSE010000283.1:0-3776 GCA_039807955.1 Ideonella sp.
CGGTGCGCATCGTCGTCGCCAGCCCGCTCGATCTGCAGCGCTACACGACCGAGTTCTACACGCTGTCGCGCTCGGTGCGCGCCGCGATCAAGAGCGGCGAAAGTTCGGCCGCGGCGAGCTTCGAGCAGCTCGTCGAACTCGGCCGCAGCAACCGGCCGCTCGACGCCAACGACCAGGGCGTGGTGCAGGTCGTCGACTGGCTGTGGCAGTACGCCTTCGACCAGCGCGCGAGCGACATCCACCTCGAGCCGCGGCGCGATCTCGGCGCGATCCGGTTTCGCATCGATGGCGTGATGCACACCGTCTACCAGATGCCGCCCGGCGTGCTGGCGGCGATGACGGCGCGCATCAAGCTGCTCGGCCGGATGGACGTCGTCGAGAAGCGCCGTCCGCAGGACGGCCGCATCAAGACGCGCAACCCGAACGGCGTCGAGGTCGAGATGCGCCTCTCGACGCTGCCGACCGCGTTCGGCGAGAAGATGGTGATGCGCATCTTCGACCCCGACGCCGCGGCGAAGCGGACCGAGGCGCTCGGCTTCGGCGCGCACGACGCGCCGCGCTGGGAGGCGCTCATCGCGCGCACCCACGGCATCATCCTCGTCACCGGGCCGACCGGGTCGGGCAAGACGACGACGCTGTATGCGACGCTCAAGCAGCTCGCGACCGACGAGGTCAACGTCTGCACGATCGAGGACCCGATCGAGATGATCCAGCCGGTGCTGAACCAGACCCAGGTCCAGCCCGCGCTCGACCTCGGCTTCGCCGAGGGCCTGCGCTCGCTGATGCGACAGGACCCGGACATCATCATGGTCGGCGAGATCCGCGACCTCGAGACGGCCGAGATGGCGATCCAGGCCGCGCTCACCGGCCACCTCGTCTTCAGCACGCTGCACACGAACGACGCCGCATTGGCGATCACGCGCCTCGTCGACCTCGGCGTCGCGCCGTACCTGATCGGCGCGACCGTGATCGGTGTGCTCGCGCAGCGCCTGGTGCGAACGCTGTGCCCGAGCTGCAAGCAGCCCGACGACAAGACGACCGCCGAGACGCTGCACGACGTCATCAAGCCGTGGCGCCTGACGGGCGAGCTGCGCGCCTACAAGCCGGTCGGCTGCCTCGAGTGCCGCATGACGGGCTACCGCGGCCGCGCCGGGCTGTACGAACTGCTTGTCGTCACCGAGGCGGCGCGCGCCGCAATCCACCCGCTGCCCGACATCGCCAAGCTGCGCAGCCTGGCGCTCGCCGACGGCCTGCGCCCGCTGCGCATGGCCGGCGCGATCAAGGTCGCCGAAGGCCTGACGACGATCGAGGAGGTGCTGCGCGCGACGCCGGCCTGGGAAGGGTGATGGGGAAGCAAGGAGACAAATCGATGAATACCGCTCAGAGCCAGCCGGCTGCCGCGCCACGCAGGCAGGTCTACGCCGGCTACACCGGCAAGCCCGACCCGAGCGAGCGCGACCGGATCGTGCATCTGCTGCAGATGTACCGCTCGACCGAGTTCTTCAACGCGCAGTACCTGCCGCTGTGGGCCGAGGCGAGCCCGAGCGAGGCGATGAAGGGCGGTCTGCGCATCGTCCAGGCGCGCGAAGGTGTTCATGCGCGGCTGATGAAGGAGCGGCTGCGCGAGCTCGGCGAGACCGAGTTCGTCGAGGTTTCACAAGAGCGGCGTGCGCAGGTCGAGCCCTTCTTCGCATCGACCGAACGCAGCGATGTCGAAAAGCTCGAGTCGCTCGTCCACCTGTTCGCCGACGTCGACGACTTCTTCGCGCCGATCACCGGCCTGATCGCCGACATCAAGGAAGACCTGCGCACGCGCGAGCTGCTGCGCACCATCCTCGACGACGAGTACGCGACGGTGAAGTGGTTCCGGCAGATGTACGAGTCGCTCGCCGCTCGCGCGGCGCAGGCCTGATCAGGCCGCGTCCGGCGCGAAGCGCAGCGTCTCGGTCAGGTCACCAGGCGCCTTGCCGCCGGCGGCGATCATCGCCTTGTCGCGCATCACGATACCTGGCAACGGTTCGAGCCCGAAGCGGCGGTTGATGAAGCGCTGGATCGAGCCGGTGTCGTAGGCGGTGTGCTCGACGTGGCCGCGCTTGGCGTGCGGCGAGATCACGAGCGCCGGGATGCGCGTGCCCGGCCCCCAGCGGTCGCCCTTTGGCGGCGCGACGTGATCCCACCAGCCGCCGTTTTCGTCGAAGGTGACGATCGCGACGGCGTGCTCCCACAGCGGGCTGCGCTGCAGCGCATCGACGACCTGCGCGATGTGGCGGTCACCGGCTTCGACGTCGGAATAGCCGGCGTGCATGTTGAGGTCGCCCTGCGGCTTGTAGAACGAAACGGCGGGCAGCCGGCCGGCGGCGATGTCGGCGAGCAGCCGGTTCGTCGCCGCCGTCTCGCCGGCGCCGCCGTCGCGCAGATGCGCGTCGCGCGCGGCGGTGCCCGGCGCGAAGCGCGCGAAGTAGTTGAACGGCTGGTGATGCGGTTGGAACGCCGGGCTGCGCGGGAAGCTCGCGCGCACGCCGTCGCTGCCGCGGCCGTCGAGCGCCATCTGCCAGCCGCCGGCGTACCAAGCCCAGTCGATCCCCGCAGCATTGAGCCGGTCGGCTATCGTCGCGTGCGACTGCGGCGGCAATGTGCGCGGGTCCTGCGGGTCGGCAAGCAGCGGGTTCGCCTTGTCGCTCGTGCGGGCCGGCTGGTAGGGTGGGCCCATCGTGTTGACGGCCCAGAAGTCAGGCGTCAGCGCGCTCGGGCCTGCCGGCTTGGCGCGGCCGTCCATCGCGCTCGCCGGCGAATCGTCCGCCAGCCTGAGCACGATGCCGGCCGGGTCGCCGCCTTCGAGTTGGGCGATCTGCAGCTTCGCCGGGCTTCGGTCGGCGTGCGGATAGTGCGGCGGCTGCGCGGCGATCAGGTACTGGTGGTTCAGGAACGAGCCGCCGAACGCGCCCATGAAGAAGTTGTCGCACAGCGTGTACTGCTCGGCGAGCCGCCACAGGCGCAGGTTGCGCGCGCCGTCGGCGTAGCGGCCCATCGCGAGCGCGCCGCTGTCGCCCCAGGCGACGAAGCCGTCGTTTGCGCCGCCGTTGATCTGGCGCTGGTTCTCGTAGAAGCGGTGCACCAGATCGCGCGTGATGACGCCGTGCGGCAGCGGCGTGCCGTCAGGTGCGGCGAGCGCGAACGGCGCATTCGGCAGGCGCGCGATCGCGTCCTGCGCGATCTGCCACTCGCTGTGGTTGACGACCTGCCTGCGCGGCACGAGTCCGCCCCAGATCGGCGGCAACACGGCGAGCACGCTGCCGTCGCGGTCGCGCTGGCGAAAGCGTGCCGCGTCGAGCGCCGCGAGGGGCTGCTCGACGCCGGGGAAGTCGGCGAACAGGTGGTCGAAGCTGCGGTTCTCGGCGTAGATCACGAGCACATGGCGGACCCGCTCGCGCAGTGCGGCGTCGAACGCCGGCGAGCCGGCGGGAATCGCGGCGGCGTCGTCGCAAGTTGTCGCCGCCGCGCGCTGCGCACCGCCTGCGGCAAGCACCGCGCCCAGCGCGGTGAGCCCGCCGAGCAGCTTGCGGCGGGACGGGTCGGCGGGAGTGTCGTTCGGGCCCGGCGGGTCAGGTTGCTGCTTATCGGTCATGGCAAAGGCATGGGATCGTGAAAGTCGACTGCTGGCGTTCGGCGTTCGACTCATACCGGTTCGCGTTCAACCGTCTAGGAACGCGGTGGCCTGTCCTGCCCCTCCCGCTGGGCGGGAGAGGGCTGGGGTGAGGGCGGGCGCGGCCCGCGTC
>JBDHSE010000284.1:0-3774 GCA_039807955.1 Ideonella sp.
CGCCGATGAAACCGACCCTGTCCAACCCTGCCCGCCGCCATGCTGCTCCGGATCGCGCCATGAAGAACATCGCCTCGCCTCACGTCCGTCTCCACCCGCGCTGGCTGCTGCCGATCGCGGCTGCCGCAGTGCTTGCCATGTCGGGCGGCTGGGCGTCGGCCGCCGACGCCTCGGCGCCCGCCGCCTCCGCCGCCGCGGCGCAGGCGCCGTTGCAGCGCAAGATCTTCGCGAGCCCCGAGGCGGCGGTAGAGGCACTGATCGACGCGATGCGCAAGGACGACGTCGCGGCGCTCGAGCGCGTTCTCGGGCCGGGCAGCGTCAACATCGTCTACTCCGGCGACGCCGCTGCCGACCGCGAGGGGCGAAAGAAGTTCGTCGCCGCCTACGACGAAGGCCACAAGCTCGACCAGAGCGTCGCGGGGCGCGCCATCCTGTCGGTGGGCAAGGACGATTGGCCGATGCCGGTGCCGATTGTCCAGCGTCAATCGGGCTGGACCTTCGACGCGCGTGCCGGGGCGGCCGAACTCGTCGCGCGGCGCATCGGCCGCAACGAACTCGATGCGATCCAGGTCTGCCTCGCCTTCGTCGACATGGAGCGCGACTACGCCGAGCTCGACCGCAACGGCGATGGCACGCTCGAGTACGCGGCGCGGCTGGTATCGACGCCCGGCAAGCACGACGGTCTGTACTGGGAGGCGAAGGCCGGCGAGCCGCAAAGCCCGGCCGGCCCGCGGCTGGCGGCGGCCAACCCGCGGCCGCGCGCGGCGGGCAGCGCGCCTGCGCCCTTCCACGGCTACTACTTCCGCATCCTGACCAAGCAAGGCGCGAGCGCGCCGGGCGGCAAGCGCGACTACTTCGTCGAAGGCAAGCTGATCGGCGGCGTTGCACTCCTGGCCTGGCCGGCGCGCTACCGCGTCTCGGGTGTGAAGACCTTCATGTGCAGCCTCGACGGCACCGTGCTCGAAAGGGATCTGGGCCCGCAGACGCCGGCCAAGGCGGCAAAGATCGTCGCCTTCGATCCCGATCCGAACTGGAAACCGACGGAGTGAGCGCATCAGACGCCACACCAGGCATTCGCCCTGAACCACCGAGGACAGCATGAACGAGAAGCGAACGACAAGCGTCTGGACCCAGCAGATCGACGACGTGATGCTCGAGGTCGCGCGCCAGTCGGCCACCTGCAAGGTCAGGCTGCTCGACCCGGGCGTCATCGAGGCCGTGCTGCACAACAACGAATCGGTCTGCGGCAACAGCAACCCGCGCGCCTTCGCGAAGCTGCGCAACACGCTGATGCTCGGCTTCAAGCTGCGCGAGAAGGCCTACGACCAGCTCGGCCCGATCGAGGCCGACGAGCTGATCACCAACATCCGCAACCAGCTGCGCGAGCGCTTCGGCGACAAGCTCGGGGGGCCGGCCAGCCCGGCTTGAGGCCCCCCCGGCGCGCCGCGGTGGCCGCCGCAGCGTCGCGACGAAACGGGCTGCGCAAGCCTTGAACCTGGAAACGGCAGTTGACCGCTGCCAATTGATGCGAGAGCCGCATGGGCACGGACGTTCTCGGCTCCGACCGATTTCACCTTTCAGGTGAGCGCGCTACGCACTCGCCAGCGCCGCGCTCGACGCGCCAAGCGGCGTTGCTCCTCCTCGCGGGCACGAGCCCGCAGCGTCGTCGCGCCTTGCCTGACGCGCCGATCACGGCACCGGCGAGCGCGTTCAACTGCCGTTTCCAGGTTGAATGCCGTCCGATCGACGGCATGATGGCAGGCAGGCGGCGGCTGTCGAACTGACCGGGAGGCCGAGATGTCATCGATCCGATCTTCGTTGCTCGGTGCGCTCCTCGCGCTGACCGGCGTCGTCGCCTGGGCGGCGCCGCCACAGCCGCCAACCGCGGCGAGCGCGCCGCAACAACAGGATCGCGAGCTCGACGTGCGCGCCAAGCCCTGGCTCGGCGACTTCGATGCGATGCTGCAGCGGCGGGTGATCCGCTTTCTCGTGCCGTACAGCCGCACGCTCTACTTCGTCGATCACGGCGTCGAGCGCGGACTGACCGCCGAACTGGCGCGCGACTTCGAGCGCTGGGTCAACACGAAGTACAGGGCGCAGCTCGGCAAGCGGCCGTTGACGGTCTTCCTCATCGTCACGCCGCCCGGCAAGATGCTCTAGCGGCTCGACGAGGGCCGCGGCGACATCATCGCCGGCAACATCACCGTCACCGACGAGCGGCTCAAACTCGTCGACTTCGTCGCACCGCAGGATCGCACGCCGATCCGGGAGCTCGTCGTCACCGGCCCATCGGCGCCGAAGCTCGATTCGCTCGACGACCTCGCCGGACACAGCGTCTACGCGCGCGCCGGATCGCCGACCCATGACAGCCTCGCGGCGCTCGACGCGCGCCTGCGCGCGGCGGGCAAGCCGGGGGTGAGAATCATCGCCACGCCCGACGGGCTGAGCGACGAGGACGCGCTCGAACTCGTCAACGCCGGCGCGCTCGACCTCTACGTTGTCGACGACTGGATTGCCAAGCTGTGGGTGCAGGTGCTGCCCAAGCTCGTCATCCGCGGCGACCTCGTGCTGCGCGACGGCGAGACGACGGGCTGGGCGTTTCGCAAGAACAGCCCGCAACTGCAGGCGGCGCTCGAAGCGTTCTATGTCGGCGAGGTCAAGAAGCAGGGCGGGCTCGACGCCCGCGTCGCGCGCTTTCACAAGCGCTTCAAGCAGATCGTCGACAACAACCACGGCGCCGAGGCGCGCCGCTTCCACGAAACGATCGACCTCTTCCGCAGTTACGGCCAGCGCTACGATTTCGACCCGCTGATGCTCGCCGCGCAGGGCTTCCAGGAGTCGCGCCTCGACCAGAAGGCGCGCAGCCACGTCGGCGCGATCGGCGTGATGCAGATCATGCCGGCGACCGGCGCCGAGCTGAAGGTCGGCGACATCCGGGTCACCGAGCCCAACATCCACGCCGGCACCAAGTACCTCGACCGGCTGATGACGCGCTACTTCCCCGACGCCCACTTCAGCGCCCACGACCGCGCGCTGTTCGCGTTCGCGGCGTACAACGCCGGGCCCGGCAACATCGCGAAGATGCGCAAGGAGGCGGCCCGGCGCGGGCTCGATGCGGACAAGTGGTTCGACAACGTCGAGATCGTCACCGCAGACAAGATCGGCATGGAGACCACGACCTACGTGCGCAACATCTTCAAGTACTACGCCGCCTACCGGCTCACGCTCGATGCCGAGGAGGCTTCCGAGAAACTGCGTCAGAGCCTGCCGTCAGCGACGCCGGCATCGGCGGTGCAACGTTGAAGGACGCCGTCACCCAGCCTTCGCGTAGACGATGCCGCGGGCGTCTGCGCTGACGGTCGTGCCCGACTCGCCGGCGAGGATGCGGCCGAGTTGCGACAGCTCGCCGATCGCGGCGCGCCTGCCGGTGGCGCGAACGAAGCGGCAGGCGGCATCGACCTTCGGGCCCATCGAGCCGGCGGCGAATCGCATCGCCGCCAAGGCCTCGGGCGACGCGTGGCGGATCGCGCGCTGCGATGGCAGGCCCCAGCCTTCGTAGACGGCGTCGGCGTCGGTCAGCATCACGTACAGGTCGGCGCCGAGTTCGCGCGCGAGCAGTTCGGTCGCGAGGTCCTTGTCGATCACGCACTCGACGCCGATCAGCTTGCGCTCGCCCGCAGGATCGTAGGCGGTCGGGATGCCGCCGCCGCCGGCGGCGATGACGATCGTGTGCTTGTCGAGCAGCCACTTCATCGGCCGCAGCTCGAAGATCCG
>JBDHSE010000285.1:0-3767 GCA_039807955.1 Ideonella sp.
ACCGTCAGCACGACCGACGAGATCAGGCCGAGGAAGCCGCCGATCACCGCGCCCTTGGTCGTGCAGTCCTTCCACAGCACGCTCATGAAGAGCACCGGGAAGTTGGCCGACGCCGCGATCGCGAACGCGAGCGAGACCATGAAGGCGATGTTCTGCTTCTCGAACGCGATGCCGAGGATGACGGCGACGATGCCGAGCGCGACCGTCGTCATGCGCGAGACCTTGAGTTCGGATGCGCTGTCGGCCTTGCCCTGCTTGATGACGGTCGAATAAAGGTCGTGCGAGACGGCCGATGCGCCCGACAGCGTGAGGCCGGCGACGACGGCGAGGATCGTCGCGAACGCCACCGCCGAGATGAAGCCGAGGAAGACGTTGCCGCCGACCGCGTTGGCGAGGTGCACCGCCGCCATGTTGCCGCCGCCGATCAGGCCGCCGCTGGCGTCGAGGAACTGCGGGTTCGTCAGCACGAAGGTGATCGCGCCGAAGCCGATGATGAAGGTCAGCAGGTAGAAGTAGCCGATCCAGCCCGTCGCCCACATCACCGACTTGCGCGCTTCCTTCGCGCTCGGCACGGTGAAGAAGCGCATCAGGATGTGCGGCAGGCCGGCGGTGCCGAACATCAGCGCCATGCCGAAGCTGATCGCCGAGATCGGATCCTTGATGAAGTTGCCCGGGCCCATGATCGACTGCCCGGCGGCGGCGGCGTCGGCCGCCGACTTGCCAGCGGTCGTGGCCAGACCGGTCTTGACCTCGACCGCTTTGGCGAACATCGCTTCCGGGCTGAAGCCGTACTCCCACATCACCATGAAGGCCATGAAGGTCGCACCGCCGAGCAGCATGATCGCCTTGATGATCTGCACCCAGGTCGTCGCCGTCATGCCGCCGAAGAGGACGTAGATCATCATCAGCACGCCGACGATGACGACCGCGATCCAGTACTCGAGGCCGAACAGCAGCTTGATGAGCTGGCCGGCGCCGACCATCTGCGCGATCAGGTAGAACGCGACGACGACGAGCGTGCCCGACGCCGCGAAGATGCGGATCGGCGTCTGCTTGAAGCGAAACGCGGCGACGTCGGCGAAGGTGAACTTGCCGAGGTTGCGCAGCCGCTCGGCCATCAGGAAGGTGAGGACCGGCCAGCCGACGAGGAAGCCGATCGAGTAGATCAGGCCGTCGTAGCCGTTCATCATGACCGCCGCCGAGATACCGAGGAACGACGCCGCCGACATGTAGTCGCCGGCAATTGCAAGGCCGTTCTGGAAGCCGGTGATGCCGCCGCCGGCGGTGTAGAAGTCGGCCGCCGACTTGGTGCGCGACGCGGCCCACTTCGTGATGAACAGCGTGAACAGGACGAACACGCCGAACATGCCGATCGCGGTCCAGTTCGTCGCCTGCTTCTCGGCCTGGCCGAGGTCGGCGCCGGCCGCGTAGACGGCGGCCGAGACGCCGAACAGCGCTGCAAGCGTCAGCAGCTTGCGAGAGGTGTTGGAGAGGCGATTCATTTGAGGGCCGCCTTCGTGATGGTCTCGTTGAGCGAGTCGAACTCGGCGTTCGCGCGCTTCACGTAGTAGGTCGTGATGACGATCGTGAAGACGATGACGCCGAAGCCGATCGGAATGCCGAGCGTCATCACGCCTTCGCCCATGCGTTCGGCGAGGAACTGCTTGTCGAAGGCAATGAGCACGATGAAGCCGTAGTACACGATCATCATCAGCGCTGTCAGCGTCCAGCCCAGACGGTTGCGGCTGGCGCGCAACTTCTGGTAATTCGGATCGCGAGCGATCCGTTGTGCAAGGTTGGTCTCCACGATGTCTCCTGGCAATGGGTTTGAGGAACTCGGCGGTCCGAGCCGCGGCAGCGAATGCTGCGCCCGACTGCTGACGAAGCTCTGACGGCACGCTGAAGCGAGGCTTACACCGCCGGGCCCTGCAGATAATCACGCGCCGACCGCGAGGTCAAGCGAAAGCCATATGAAACCGATCCGACAGTTGCTTCGCTACACCGTGGTCGGCGCCGTCGCGACGGCGACGCACTACGCGCTGCTCGTCGCCGGCGTCGAGGCCGCGGGCTGGCCGGCGTGGTGGGCGTCGGGCTTCGGCGCGGTGGTCGGCGCGCAGGTCGCCTACGTCGGCAACCGCCGCTTCACGTTCGGCTTTCGCGGCGCGATCGGCGCCTCGTGGCTGCGGTTCCAGACGACGGCGATCGCCGGCGCGGTGCTCGGCATGGCGATCGTCGGCGCCGCGGTGCAACTCGGGCTGCACTACCTGATCGGCCAGGTCGCGGCGACGCTCGCGAGCCTGCTGCTGACCTTCACGATCAACCGGTTGTGGAGCTTCCGATAGCGCTCAGCGCCAGCCCGACCAATAGAGCGCGAGCGCGGCGGCGGCGACCATCGCGCCGTAAGTCGCCATCATGCCGTCGCGGCCGAACGCGGCGAGGCCGGCAACGAGGGCGAGCGCGCAGGCCGCCGTCGCCCACAGCGCCATGCGCCGCCACGCCACGGCGCGCAGTTCGCCGCGCCACACCACCTTCGCGAACGCCGCCGAAAGCGGCCCGACGACGAGCGCCGGCAGCACGAAGTTGAAGAGGTGATTCAGCGCGTCGAATGCACTCAAGCAGGGTTCCCGGTTCGCATTCGGCGCGTGGCCCGGCGTCCGGCATGGCGCGCCGCTGGGACATGGCACGGTCGCGGGCGGCGAATTTTATAATTGCCCGATGAGTGTCCTCGCGCTCGGACTCAACCACACGACGGCGCCGCTCGACCTGCGCGGCCGTTTCGCGTTCGCGCCCGAGCAACTCGTCCCCGCGCTGCGCGGCTTTCGCGACCGCGTCGCGCAGCACGCGAGCCGCCCCGAACTGGCACTGCTGTCGACCTGCAACCGCACCGAGCTCTACGTCTCGGCCGCCGCGGCGCAGGGCAAGGCGCTGGCGCAGCCGGCGGTCGATTGGCTCGCCGGCGTCGGCGGCGTCGCGAGCAACGCGCTGCTAGACCACAGCTACCTGCTAGAAGACAGCTCGGCGGCGCGGCATGCGTTTCGCGTCGCCAGCGGCCTCGACTCGATGGTGCTCGGCGAGCCGCAGATCCTCGGCCAGCTGAAGCAGGCGGTGCGCGAGGCCGACAGCGCCGGCACGCTCGGCGCGACGCTGCACCAGTTGTTCCAGCGCTCGTTCGCGGTCGCCAAGGAGGTGCGCACCGCGACCGAGATCGGCGCCCATTCGATCAGCATCGCGGCGGCGGCGGTGCGCCTGGCGGCGCAACTGTTCGAGGACCTGCGCGAGGTGAAGGTGCTGTTCGTCGGCGCCGGCGAGATGATCGAGCTCGTCGCGACGCACTTCGCGGCGCGCACGCCGAAGGCGATGGTTGTCGCCAACCGCACGCTCGAGCGCGGCGAGCGCATCGGCGGGAGGCTCGGCGCCGAGGCGATGCGGCTCGTCGACCTGCCGCGGCGGCTGGCCGAGTTCGACATCGTCGTCTCGTGCACCGCGAGTTCGCTGCCGCTGATCGGCCTGGGCGCGGTCGAGACCGCACTCAAGGCGCGCCGGCACCGCCCGATGTTCATGGTCGATCTGGCGGTGCCGCGCGACATCGAGCCGCAGGTCGCGCAGTTGGGCGACGTCTATCTCTACACGCTCGACGACCTCTCGGCGCTGACCCAGACGGCGGGCGAGAAGCGCCAGGCCGCGGTGCAGCAGGCCGAGGCAATCATCGAGACCGGCGTGCAGAGCTTCGTCCACTGGCTCGACCAGCGCGGCAGCGTGCCGCTGAT
>JBDHSE010000286.1:0-3761 GCA_039807955.1 Ideonella sp.
CACCGCGGCGCGCTGCTCGGCATCGGCGTGCTGACCGGCTACCTCGGCGCGGCGCCGAGCCTCGTGTGGGCGTCGGGCGTGCTCTTCATCGCGTTCGCGCCGGTGCTTGTACCGGTCGCGATCTGGATCTACACGCTCGTCTTCGCGTTCTCGGCGCTGTGGTTCGCGCACTATCTGCTTGCCGCACTCGACGTGCTGCGGCGCGAGACGACACCCGCGGCGCCTCCCACCGGCCCGCAGTTCGAGCGCGCGGCCGATGCGTCGGAACTCGTCCTGCCGCCGCCGGCGCCACATGCAGCGATCGAATGACGCCGCGGTGCGAGGGTCCTCGCGCGCGGGGGCCGGTCGAAGGATGGCGCTGACGTGAGCTTCGGCCTCATCATCGTCGGCGACGAGATCCTCTCCGGCAAGCGCGAGGACAAGCATCTCGCGAAGGTGATCGAACTGCTCGGCGTGCGCGGCCTCGCACTTGCCTGGGCTCACTATCTCGGCGACGACCGGCCGCGCATCACGGACGAACTCGAGCGCGCGTTCGCGAGCGGCGACATCGTCTTTTGCTGCGGCGGCATCGGCGCGACGCCCGACGACCACACGCGCCAGGCCGCCGCGGCGGCGCTCGGCGTGCCGCTCGAGCTCCATCCGCAGGCGCGCGAGCTGATCCTGCAGCGCGTGCGCCAGATGGCGGCCGACCAGGGCCAGCCGTACGACGAGAACCACCCCGACACGCTGCGCCGCCTCGAGATGGGCGTGTTCCCGAAAGGCGCGAGCATCATCCCCAACCCGTTCAACAAGATCCCGGGCTTCTCGGTCGGCGACGTGCACTTCTTTCCCGGCTTCCCGGTGATGGCGCATCCGATGATCGAGGCCTTGCTCGATACGCGCTATGCGAAGCTTGCCGGCAGCGAGCGCCGCAGCGAACGATCGGTGATCGTCTACGGCTCGATGGAGGCGACGCTCACGCCGCTGATGGAGCGCATCGAAGCGTCGTTTCCCGGCGTCAAGGTCTTCAGCCTGCCGAGCGTCGACCATCCGACGCTCGGCCGCCACATCGAGCTCGGCGTGAAGGGCAGGCAGCCTGCGCTCGACGCCGCGTATCGGGAACTGCTCGCCGGGCTGCGCAATCATGGTGCGAAGCTGGGCTCCGAAATGGTGCGTTAGCCGAACCCATTCGCGTTGAAGCGCACCGAGCAGGTGCGTGCCGCCGCGGGTTCCGCTTGCGGCCGGCTGCCGGCGGCGGCACCGGGCCGGGCATGGATTCTGCTAAATTGGTTTGCTTTCCTGCGCGGCGCTGCGGTGAGTTCGAAGCGCCGGCAGCAGGATTCACAGCCCCCGAACAATCAAACCCTCCTGGAGCATTTTGATGGCCAAGACCGTCGCCGACGTGATGAAGATGGTGAAGGACAACGAGATCAAGTTCGTTGACTTCCGGTTCACCGATACCCGCGGCAAGGAGCAGCACGTGAGCGTGCCGGTGTCCGCGTTCGACGAAGACAAGTTCACCCACGGCCATGCGTTCGACGGCTCGTCGATCGCCGGCTGGAAGGGCATCGAGGCGTCGGACATGCAACTGATGCCCGACCCGAATACCGCCAACATTGACCCGTTCTACGAAGAGCCGACGCTGATCCTGACCTGCGACGTCGTCGAGCCGGCCGACGGCAAGCCCTACGAGCGCGATCCGCGATCGCTTGCCAAGCGCGCCGAGGCGTACATGAAGGCGTCGGGCCTCGGCGACGCGGCGTACTTCGGCCCCGAGCCCGAGTTCTTCGTCTTCGACAGCGTGCGCTGGGGCAACGACATGTCGGGGTGCTTCTTCAAGATCGAGGCCGAGGAGGGCGCCTGGAACTCGGCCAAGGAATACGAACACGGCAACTCCGGCTATCGCCCGGGCGTCAAGGGCGGCTACTTCCCGGTGCCGCCGGTCGACAGCGCGCAGGATCTGCGCTCCGAGATGTGCCTGATCCTCGAGTCGCTCGGCATCCCGGTCGAGGTGCACCACCACGAGGTCGCGACCGCCGGCCAGATGGAGATCGGCACGAAGTTCTCGACCCTGGTGCAGCGCGCCGACTGGCTGCAGCTGCAGAAGTACGTCATCGTGAATGTCGCGCACAGCTACGGCAAGACGGCGACCTTCATGCCCAAGCCGATCGTCGGCGACAACGGCTCGGGCATGCACGTGCACCAGTCGGTCTTCAAGGACGGCAAGAACCTGTTCGCCGGCGACGGCTACGCGGGGCTGTCGGAGTTCGCGCTGTACTACATCGGCGGCATCATCAAGCACGCCCGTGCGTTGAACGCGATCACGAACCCGGGAACGAACAGCTACAAGCGGCTCGTTCCGCACTTCGAGGCGCCCGTCAAGCTTGCCTACAGCGCGCGCAACCGGTCGGCCGCGATCCGCATCCCGTACGTCGCCAACCCGAAGGGCCGGCGCGTCGAGGCGCGCTTCCCGGACCCGCTGTGCAATCCCTACCTCGGCTTCGCGGCGCTGCTGATGGCCGGGCTCGACGGCGTCGAGAACAAGATCCACCCCGGCGAGGCGGCGACGAAGGACCTCTACCACCTGCCGCCGGAAGAGGACGCGAAGATCCCGACCGTCTGCACCAGCCTCGACCAGGCGCTCGACTACCTCGACCGGGACCGTGCGTTCCTGACCAAGGGCGGCGTCTTCACCGACACCTATCTCGACGCCTACATCGACCTCAAGATGCAGGAGGTGACGCGCTTTCGGATGGCGGCGCACCCGCTCGAGTTCGACATGTACTACGCCGCCTGAGGGCGGGCTGTCTCGCTCGCCCCGCCGGCCGGTGCGTGGCGAAATGTGCGGTCAAGGCGGCGCAGTTTCGGCCGCCCGCGCCGCGGCCATGCGCGACAATGCGGCCATGAAGCCGTCCGTCGCCCCCCTGTTGGCTCTGGCTGTCGCCGCAGCGCCGCTGCTCGCGCAGGCGCAGGAAAGCAGCCGCCCGGTCTATCGATGCCCGGGGACGCCGGTGCTCTACACCGACACGTTGACGCCGCAGGAGGCCAAGGCCAAGGGCTGCACGGTACTCGAAGGGGCGCCGATCTCGGTGATCCAGACGCCGCGGCCGCGCGCCGCCGCGCCGGCTTCGGCTTCGGTCGCGAGCCCGGCCGACGCGAAGATCGACCCTGCCGAGCAGCGCAAGCGCGACAGCGATGCGCGGCGCATCCTGGAGGGTGAACTGCGGCGCGCGCAGGCCGACCTCGCGGTGATGCAGAAGGAATACAACAACGGCCAGCCCGAACGCCTCGGCAGCGAACGCAACTTCCAGCGCTACCTCGACCGCGTCGCCGACATGAAGGCGGCGATCGCGCGCAAGGAAGGCGACATCGCCGCGATCCAGCGCGAGATCGCAAAGCTGCCGCAGTGACCCTAGATCCGGCAGTCGATCGCTTCGCTCTCGCTGGAAATGACCATGCCTGCTGACTTTGGTCTCCACGACCGCCTTCACCTTCCGGGTGACAGCGCTACGCACCCGAGCGAGCCGCCCTCGGGCACGCTGGCGGCGTTGCAAATCCTCGCGATAGCGGGCGCTATCGCTGCGGTTTGCGCCTTGCCATCGCACCCGATGACGGCCCGCTCGGGCACGTCCAACTGCCGGATCTAGGGTGAACGCGGGCGCCGGCGAGGCCGCGCGCGAAGCCGATGCGGCCGCCGCCGCGAAGACCTTCGCCGCGCTCGACCAGTTGGCGACGATGGTCGCCATCGCGCACGCCGACGGGCGCTGCCTCTTCGCGAACGC
>JBDHSE010000287.1:0-3760 GCA_039807955.1 Ideonella sp.
GGCAGCGTCAGCGCGGGCGTTTCGATCCGCGCATCGCCGTGCAGCAGCAGATCGAGATCGAGCGTGCGCGGCGCGTTCGTGTACGGCCGCTCGCGGCCGTGGTGTTGCTCGATCGCGTGCAGATGGGCGAGCAGTTCGTTCGCGTCGAGGCCGGTCTCGATCCGCGCAACGGCGTTGACGTAGTCGGGCCCGCCGGCATCGATCGGCGCCGTGCGATAGAGCGACGAGCGCGCCGTCAGCCGCGTATGCGGCAGCGCGGCGATCGCGGCAAACGCAGAGCGCAGCGTCGCACGCGCATCGCCGAGGTTAGCGCCAAGGCCGATGAAGGCTTCGCGCCGCGGGCCGATCGCTTGGCGCCCCGCCATGCGTGCTGCTCAGGAGGACGAAGGAGGCGCCGTCTGCGCTGCCGCGCCTTCGACCGCGGCCGGTTTGCGACGACGGCGGCGTTTGCGGCGGGGGGGGGCGTCGCCCGCCGGTTCGGCGTTTGCTGGTTCGGCATTCGCCGCGTCCGCGCTTGCCGCTTCGGTGGCGGCCCGGTCGGCATTCGCCGGGTGCGCTGCTGGTCCCGCTGCGGGCACTTCGGCGCGCCGCACACGCTTCGCGGCGCGCCTGGGCTGGCTCTGCTCGCGCGCAAGCTCGACGAGCGCGCGGCGCTCGTCGTCGCTGCCGAGCGAGAAATCCTCCCACCATTCGGCGAGTTCGGGCGCCACTTCGCCGGCGTCGGCGCGCAGGCGAAGGAAGTCGAAGCCGGCGCGAAAGCGCGGCTGCTCGACGAGGGCGAACGGCGCATTGCCCGAGCGGCGCTCGAATCTAGGCTGCATGAGCCAGATCTCGCGCATGTCAGCGCCGAGCTTGCCGCGGCCCGAGATGTCGCCGATGCGCTGATCGAACACCGCCTCCAGCGCCTGTTGCAGCGCAGGGAACGGCGCCTCGCCGCGCGCCTTGTTCGTCTGCCAGCCGGCAAGCACCTCGTGCCATAGCATGCAGGCGAGCAGAAAGCTCGGCGCGACCGGCTTGCCCTCGCCGACCCGCCGATCGGTATCGGCGAGCGCAAGCTGCACGAAGCGGTTCGGGCCCTTGCCGCCATCCTCGGCGAGGACGAGGTCGAGGATCGGGAAGATGCCCTGGCGCGCGCCGATCAGCCCCTGCTTGCGCAGCTCTTCGAGGCTCCTTTGCGCGTGGCCGGTCTGCAGCAGCTTGATCATCTCGTCGAACAGCCTCGACGGCGGCTGGTTCGCGAGCAGCGCGGCCATCTCGGCGATCGGCGCGCGCGTCTTCGGCTCGATCGCGAAGTCGAGCTTGGCGGCGAAGCGCACCGCGCGCAGGATGCGCACCGGGTCCTCGCGGTAGCGCGCCGCCGGGTCGCCGATCATGCGCAGCAGCTTCTTGCGGCTGTCGCGCAGGCCGTGGTGGTAGTCGACGACGGTTTCGGCGAGCGGGTCGTAGTACATCGCGTTGACGGTGAAGTCGCGCCGCGCGGCATCCTCGATCTGCGGGCCCCAGACGTTGTCGCGCAGCACGCGGCCCTCGGCATCGACGACGTGGCTCTTGCCGGCGAGTTCGGCGCGCGACGTCTTCTCGTTGCCGCTGACGTGCTCGGCATCGGCCGCGGCAAGCGCCGCGCGGAAGGTCGAGACCTCGATCACCTCGTGGTCGCGGCCGCGGCCGTAGACGACGTGGACGATGCGAAAGCGCCGGCCGATGATGAAGGCGCGCCTGAAGAGCGACTTGACCTGCTCGGGCGTCGCGTCGGTCGCGACGTCGAAATCCTTCGGCCGCTTGCCCAGCAGCAGGTCGCGCACCGCGCCGCCGACGACGTAGGCCTCGTGGCCCGCGTCCTTGAGGGTCTTCACGACCTTCACCGCGTTGGCGTCGAGCAGTTCGGGGTCGATGCCGTGCTCGGCGCGCGCGATCTCGACGCGCTTGCCGAGTGCCGCCTTGCCGTCGGTGTGCGGCTTGCCGAGCAGCTTGCCGATGAAGTCTCTGATCATGCGTCGAACAGTCTCAAGATGCGCCAGCCGCGCTCGATGGCGAGCGCCTCGAGCGCCGGCGTGGGGTTGGTGGCGACCGGATGGTCGGCCCGCTCGAGCAGCGGCAGGTCGTTCGGTGAATCGCTGTAGGCGGTGATGGCGTCGAAGTCGTCCCAGTCGCGGCCCAGGCCGTGCAGCCATTCGGCGACGCGCGCGACCTTGCCTTCGCGATAGCTCGGCGTGCCGTCGATCGCGCCGGTGATGCTACCGCCCGGCGCGCGCGCCAGCCGCACCGCGATCAGGTGCTCGATGCCGAAGGCGGCGGCGATCGGCGCCGTGACGAAATCGTTGGTCGAGGTCACGAGGCAGACCAGATCGCCGCGCGCCGTGTGCTCGCGAACGAGCGCGAGCGCCGCCGGTTCGATGCGCGGGGTGATCACCTCGCGCATGAAGCGCTCGTGCGCCGCGGCGAGGGTTGGCGCATCGCGGCTGCGCAGCGGCGCGGTGGCGAACGCGATGTAGGCACGGATGTCGAGCTGCCCCGCCTTGTAGGCCTCGTAGAAGGCGTCGTTGCCGGCGCGAAACTCAGCCGCGTCGACCCAGCCGATACGGATCATGAACTCGCCCCAGGCGTGGTCCGAGTCGATCGGCAGCAAGGTGAGGTCGAGATCGAACAGGCACAGCTGCGCCGGCTTCATGCGCCCTCCTCGTCAAGCATCTTCTTCAGCAACGGCACCGTCACGGCGCGCCGGTTGGCAAGCGCGAACTCGTCGAGCCTGTCGAGCAGCGCCATCAGCCGCGTCAGGTCGCGCGCGAAGCGCGTCAGCAGGTAGTCGAGCACGTCGTCGGACAGGCGGATGCCGCGCCGGTCCGCCTCGCGGCGCAGCACGGCGCGCGACTGGCTTTCGGCGAGCGGCCGCAGCGCGAACACCAGCCCCCAGCCGAGGCGGGTGCGAAGGTCCTCTCGCAGTGGCAGATCGACCGGCGGCAGCGCGCCCGCCGCGACGACGGCGACCGCCGCCGCGATCGCCTGCGCGAAAAGCGCGAACGCGGCCTGCTGTTGCGCGGCGTCGAACCCATCGCAGTCGTCGAGCACGACGAGCGCGGCGCGCTCGTCGAACGGCCACGGCAGCGCGACCGCCGGCCCGAACCAGGCGACCCGCTCGCCGCGCTGCTGCCAGGACGCCGCCAGCGCGCGCAGCAGATGCGTCTTGCCGCTGCCGCTCGGCCCCCACAGGTAGACCGGCGCCGAGTGCGCCGCGAGCTGGCGCAGGCATTCGAGTGCGGCGCGGTTCTCGCCCGCCAGGAAGCTGTCGAAGCTGGACTCGGGCGGCGGCGCGATCGCGAGCGGAATCTGCCTCATCGCGGCGAGGCACATGACGGCAACGCGTTCAGTTGGGCTTCCAGTGATGGCGGATGTGGACCTTCGGCGTCTCGCGCTTCGGCGCCGGGACCGGGCGGCGGCCGAGACCCTTGCGGTGGTTCGCAGCGGCGGTTCGGCCCGATTCGGCCCGTAGAATCCGCGAAATTCTAACGGTCGCCCGCTGCGGCCGGCCCGGCATGACCCAGCCCCCCCTTTCGTATCGCGACGCGGGCGTCGACATCGACGCCGGCGACGCCCTCGTCGAACGCATCAAGCCGCTTGCGCGGCGCACGCTGCGCGACGGTGTGCTGACCGGCATCGGCGGCTTCGGCGCGCTGTTCGAGGTACCCAAGCGCTTTCGCGAGCCGGTGCTCGTCAGCGGCACCGACGGCGTCGGCACCAAGTTGAAGCTCGCCTTCGAGTGGGA
>JBDHSE010000288.1:0-3746 GCA_039807955.1 Ideonella sp.
TCGCAGGAGATCGGCGAGATCACCGAGCTGATCTCCGACATCACCGAGCAGACCAACGTGCTGGCGCTCAACGCCGCGATCCAGGCCGCGTCGGCCGGCGAGGCGGGGCGCGGCTTCTCGGTCGTCGCCGAGGAGGTGCAGCGCCTGGCCGAACGCTCGGGCGATGCGACGCGCCAGATCGCCGCCCTCGTCAAGACGATCCAGACCGACACCCAGGACGCGGTCGGCGCGATGGAGCGCAGCACCGAAGGCGTCGTCGAGGGCACGCGGCTGTCCGACGCGGCGGGCACGGCGCTCGGCGAGATCGACCGCGTCTCGCGCCAGCTCGCCGAGCTTATCGAGCAGATCTCGGGCCAGGCGCTGTCGGAGGCGAAGTCGGCCAACGTCGTCGCCGCCAACATCCAGCACATCTTCGCCGTCACCGAGCAGACCGGCGAGGGCACGCGCTCGACGGCGCAGATGGTGCGCGAGCTGTCGAAGACGGCCGAGGAGCTGAGCCAGTCGGTCGCGCGCTTCAAGATCAGCTGACGCCGCGCCTTCCCGCGATCCACCCGAGACCGAACCGACGATGGACAGCCCAGCCGACACCGACCGCCACGAACCGATCGACCTGAGCGCACTGGCCTGGGTCCACGACGAGTTGCGCCGCTCGCTGGAAGCGGCGCACAAGGCGCTGCGCCGGTTCATGAAGGATTCGGACACCGTCTTCGACGCCGACACCGACGACGTCGATCCGGCCGTGCTGCGCAGCGCGCGCCAGCAGCTCCACCAGGGCGTCGGCGCGCTCGAACTCGTCGGCCTGCCGGCGGCGGCGCTCGTGCTGCGGGCGAGCGAAGCGGTCGTCCAGCGCCTCGTCGCCAAGCCGCGGCGCGTCAGCGCGCGCACCGTCGACGCGATCGAGCATGTCTCGTTCGCGCTGCTCGACTACATCGGCCGCCTGCTCGCCGGCAAACCCGTCTCGCCGCTGTCGCTCTTTCCGCAGTACCGCGCGGTGCAGGAGATCGCCGGCGCCGAGCGCATCCACCCGTCGGACCTCTGGGTCAGCGACTGGCGCTGGATCGCGCTGCCCGCCGACCCGACCGCCCAGCCGCTCGCGACCGACGCTCGCGGCGAGCAGCTGCTCGAACAGCAACTGCTCGGCCTGATGCGCGCCGGCGGCGGCGACAAGCAGGCGGCGGCGTTCGATCGCATGAGCCAGGTCTGCGCCGGGCTCGGCGCCGGCACCGCGCAGCCGAAGGCGGCGACGCTGTGGAAGCTCGCCGCCGCCGTCTTCGAGGCGCAGGCGGTCGGCCTGCTCACACCCGACGTCTTCAGCAAACGCGCCGCGTCGCGCCTGCTGCCGCAGTTTCGCGTCTTCGCCGGCGGCAGCGACGAGGTCTCGGACCGCCTCGCGCAGGACCTGCTCTTCTTCTGCGCGCAGGCGCAGGCGCCCGCCGCCGGCCGCGCCGCGCCGCGCCTGGCCGCGGTGCGCGACAGCTACGGCGTCGGCGCCGAGCCGCGCGCCGACTACAACACGAGCGTCCTCGGCCGCTTCGACCCGGCCCTCGTCGCGCAGGCGAAGAAGCGCGTCGCGAGCGCGAAGGAGGCCTGGGGCGCGGTCGCCGGCGGCGACCTGCACCGCCTCGCCGGCTTGTCGGAGCAGTTCTCGCTGGTCGGCGATTCGCTGCGCCGCCTGATCCCGTCCGGCGAGCTGCTCGCCGACGAACTGCAGGCGACGATCACCCAGGCCCAGCACGCCGGCACCGCGCCGGCCGCGCCGCTCGCGATGGAGGTCGCGACCAGCCTGCTCTATCTGGAAGCGGCGCTCGACGACGGCGAGTTCGACGGCTCCGGGCAGCGCGAGCGCGTCGCCAAGCTCGCGCAGCGCATCGGCGCGGTCCGCGCAGGCGAAGCGCCGCAGGCGCTCGACGTCTGGATGGAGGAGCTGTACCGCCGCGTCTCCGAGCGCCAGACACTGGGCAGCGTCGTCCACGAGATGCGCGCCGCGCTGTCCGAATCCGAGAAGCTGATCGACCAGTACTTCCGCAACCCGGCCGAGCGCGAGGTGCTGACGCCGGTGCCGGCGCAACTGCAGGCGATGCGCGGCGTGCTGTCGGTGCTCGGCCTCGACCATGCGTCGCAGGCGGCGCTGCGCATGCGCGACGACATCGACACACTGCTGCAGACCGAGGTCGATCCGCAGCGCACGTCGGTCGCCGGCATCTTCGACCGGCTCGCCGGCAACCTCGGCGCGCTCGGCTTCCTGATCGACATGTTCAGCGTCCAGCCGCAGATGGCGAAGTCGCTGTTCCGCTTCGACGCCGGATCGGCGACGCTCGTCTCGGTGATGGGGCAGCACAAGCCGGCGGCCGAGGCGGCGCCGGCGGCGCCGCAGCTGATCGAGCTGGCGCAGACGCTCGCCTTCAGCGCGGCGCGCGCCGACGTCGAGCTGATCGACGTCACGCGCGGCCTCGAACGCCTGTCGCGCGACGCGCGGGCCGCCGAGCAGCCCGAACTCGTCGCCGCCGTCGACACCGCGCAGGCGGCGCTCGACGCGGCGAGCGACGAGGACGCGATCGCCGCCGCGCGCGCGAGTCTGTCCGAGGCACTCGTCGAGTTCGTCCACACCGCGACCGACGCCGCCGGCCTCGAGCCGCTCGCGGCACCGGCCGCACCCGCCGGGCAGACCGGCGATCTCGACGACGACGACGAGATGCGCGAGATCTTCCTCGAGGAAGCGCGCGAGGTGATCGCCGGCGCGAGGCAGGCGCTCGCCCAACTGCACGCCGAGCCGGGCGACCTGGCCCAGCTCACGGCGCTGCGGCGCGCGTTCCACACGCTCAAGGGCAGTTCGCGGATGGTCGGCCTGCACGACTACGGCGCCGCCGCCTGGATCTGCGAGCAGCAGTACAACACCGTGCTCGCCGAGCATCGCGCCGCCGACGCCGCGCTGCTGGCCTTCAGCGCCGGCGCGCTCGACGAACTCGAATCCTGGGTCGATGCGATCGCCGAACGCCGGCCGCTGGCCGCCTTCCGCGTCGAGACCATGCAGCACCGCGCGGACGCGATGCTCGCCGGTGGTACGGCGCCGGCCGAGGCCGTCGTGCCGCCGCCGCCCGCGCCCGAGTGGTCGGACACCGCCGCGCTCGCCGAAGATCTGCAGGCCGATGCGCCGGCGCTCGGCGAGGCGCCGCAGGGCATCGACGAAGACCTCGCCTTCACGCTCGACTTCGGCGACGCGCCCGACGCCGAAGCACCCGCCATCGAAGCGGCACCGCCGATCGAGGTGCCGGCCGTCGCCGAACTGCACGAACCCGACTTCGCGCTCGATCTCGGCGCGTTCGACAGCGGCGATGCCGCGCAGGCGACGCCCGATGCAGCGCCGACCGCCGAACCGGCACCCGCGGACTTCGACGCCTTCGCGACCCTGCCGTATCCGCGCGACAGGCTGGCCGATGCGCCGCCCGAATTGCCGACCATCGAAGCGATCGAACTCGACGCCGTGCCGCAAGGCGAGGCCATCGCCCACGCCGAGGCGCCGGCCTACGAGGACACCGGATTCGATACCGGCTTCGAAGCCGACCTCGCGATCGCAGACGCGGCCGGCGCCGAGCCGCACATCGACGACGAGCAGATCAAGCAAATCGGCGACCTGCGGGTGCCGATCCCGCTCTTCAACATCTACCTCAACGAGGCCGACGAGCTGTCGCGCCGGCTCGGCACCGAGCTGGCCGAATGGGCGCTCGAGCTGCACCGCCCGGTCGGCG
>JBDHSE010000289.1:0-3720 GCA_039807955.1 Ideonella sp.
GCATCACCGGCTTCATGCTGCCGTGGGACCACCTCGCGCAGTACACGATCGTCGCCGCCTTCGAGTGGTTCGACTGGTTGCCCGGCTTCGGCGGCACGCTGATGCGCAACTTCATCTACCCCGACAGCGTCAACGACCGCTTCTTCTCGCTGCTCGCGTTCATGCACATCGGCATCTCGCTCGTGCTGCTGCTCGTGCAATGGGTCCACGTCCAGCGCGTGCCGAAGGCGCGCACCAACCCGCCGCGGCCGATCATGACGAGCGTGATCATCACGCTGCTGCTGCTGTCGGCGCTGCGCCCGGTGCTGAGCCAGGGCGGCGCGGCCAACCTCGGCGAGGCGGTGACGACGCTGCAGTTCGACTGGTTCTACCTCGCCGTGCTGCCGCTCGTCTCGGTCTGGCCGATCGGCCAGGTCTGGGCGCTGCTGATCGCATCGACCGGTGTGCTCGTGCTGCTGCCGTGGCTGCCGCCGAAGTTCGGCCGCAAGCGCGCGCAGGACTTTCATCTCGAGGTGCACCACGCGAGCGGCACGAGCGATCCGCTGCCGGTGCGCAGCGGCGAGACGCTGCTCGACGCCGGGTTGCGCAATGGCCTCGAACTGCCGTACGAGTGCCGCAACGGCGGCTGCGGCGTGTGCCTGTGCACCGTGCTGCACGGCAACGTCGATCTCGGGCCCTACCAGCCGAGTGCGCTGCCGGAGGCCGCGCGCGCCCGCGGCCAGGCCCTGATGTGCTGCGCGACGGCGCTGTCCGACGTCGTCATCGAGGTCGAGGCCGACGCGCGCGCCGCACTCGCCGCGATCCACGAGTTCGACGTCCGCGTCGAGAGCATGGAACGCCTCGCGCCCGAGGTGATCCGGCTCATGCTCTCGCTGCCGCCCGGCGCGACGCTGCCGTTCAAGGCCGGCCAGTACATCAACATCATCCTCGAAGACGGGCAACGGCGCGCGTTCTCGTTCGCCAATCCGCCGCAGCAGCAGGGCCAGATCGAACTGCACGTGCGGCGCATCCCGGGCGGGCGCTTCACCGGCGCCGTCTTCACGTCGATGAAGGTCGGCGACACGCTGCGCATCGAGGGGCCGCTCGGCCACTTCACGCTCAGCGACAGCGCGCACCCGATCCTCTTCGTCGCCGGTGCGACCGGCTTCGCGCCGATCAAGAGCATCGTCGAGGACGCGTTCGCGCGCGGCCTCGTGCGGCCGATGTGGCTCTACTGGGGCGTGCGCAAGCGCGACGACCTGTACGCGATCGCGCTCGCCGAGCAGTGGCAGCGCGAGCACCCGCACTTCCGCTTTATCCCGGTCCTGTCGGACCCCGACCCGGCGGGTCAGTGGACGGGACGCACCGGGCTCGTCCACGAGGCGATGCTCGCCGACTTCCCCGACCTGCGCCAGCACGAGGTCTACGTCTGCGGCTCGGTCAAGATGGTCGAGGCGGCGGTGCCCGCCTTCATCGAGCAGGGGCTGGGCGAGGGCTCTTGCTTCACCGACGCGTTCCTGCCGTCGGCCGTCACCCGGCCGGCCGCGGCATCGACCAGCGCCTGACCGAGGCCCTCTGCAACGGCCCGGCGTCTGGCCGATAATCCTGGAGACGGCAGTTGAACGCGCTCGCCGGTGCCGTGATCGGCGTGTCAGGCAAGGCGCGACGACGCTGCGGGCTCGTGCCCGCGAGGAGGAGCAACGCCGCATGGCGCGTCGAGCGCGGCGCCGGCGAGTGCGTAGCGCGCTCACCTGAAGGGTGAATGCGGTCGGAGCCTGCAACGTCTGTGTTCACGTGGCGATCGTGAGAATCCGCAGAGGTCAACTGCCGTTTCCAGGATAATTGCCCCGCGGAAGTTGCGGTCTTTGCCGGCCGGTTTGGTGATGCGGCCAAAGATGCATACCATCTGCATCTATAAATCGGAATGGCATGAGCATCCTCTCTCCCGCTCCCCGATTTCCCACATCAGCAGGAGGCGCGGCGGTGCGTAGCGAGCCGAACAATCGAACCGGAGCCCGGACATGAGCGGCATCGAACAGGCAGCCCCGCTGACCCAGGCGCTGCAGCAGCCCTACCGTCACGGCTTCGTCACCGACATCGAGACCGACGCGCTGCCGCCGGGGCTCGACGAGGACATCATCCGCGCGATCTCCAAGCGCAAGCGCGAGCCGGAGTTCCTGCTGAAGTGGCGCCTCGCCGCGTTCGAGCGCTGGCTGAAGATGCCGCTGCCGGAATGGGGCAAGCTGCGCATCGCGCCGATCGACTTCCAGGCGCTGTGCTACTACTCGGCGCCGAAGTCGCTGAAGGACGGACCGAAGAGCCTGGACGAGGTCGATCCCAAGCTGCTCGAGACCTACGAGAAGCTCAACGTGCCGCTGCACGAGCGCGCCCGGCTCGCCGGCGTCGCGGTCGACGCGGTGTTCGATTCGGTCTCGGTCGGCACCACGTTTCGCGAGCAACTGGCCAAGGTCGGCGTCATCTTCTGCTCGTTCTCGCACGCCGTCGAGAACCACCCAGAGCTGATCGAGCGCTACCTCGGCAGCGTCGTGCCGCAGGGCGACAACTTCTACGCCGCGCTCAACTCGGCGGTGTTCTCCGACGGCTCGTTCGTCTACATCCCCGAGGGCGTGCGCTGCCCGATGGAGCTGTCGTCGTACTTCCGCATCAACGCGCGCAACACCGGGCAGTTCGAGCGCACGCTGATCATCGCCGAGCCCGGCAGCCACGTCAGCTACCTCGAAGGCTGCACCGCGCCGCAGCGCGACGAGAACCAGCTCCACGCCGCGGTCGTCGAACTGATCGCGCACGATGACGCCTACATCAAGTATTCGACGGTGCAGAACTGGTACCCCGGCGACGAGAACGGGCGCGGCGGCATCTACAACTTCGTCACCAAGCGCGGGCTCGCCGCCGGCAAGCGCTCGCACATCGCGTGGACGCAGATCGAAACCGGCAGCGCGATCACCTGGAAGTACCCGAGCGTCGTGCTGCGCGGCGACGACTCGAACGGCGAGTTCTACTCGATCGCCGTCTCGAACCACTTCCAGCAGGCCGACACCGGCACCAAGATGATCCACCTCGGCCGCAACACGAGCAGCCGCATCGTCTCCAAGGGCATCAGCGCCGGCAATGCGCAAAACAGCTACCGCGGCCTCGTGCGGATGGCGCCGACCGCGGCCGGCGCGCGCAACCACACGCAGTGCGACTCGCTGCTGATCGGCTCGCACTGCGGCGCGCACACCTTCCCGTACGTCGAGACGTCGCGCGACGACGCCGTCGTCGAGCACGAGGCGACGACGACGCGCATCTCCGAGGAGCGGCTTTTCTACTGCCAGGCGCGCGGCATCGACCCCGAGGAGGCGACGGCGCTGATCGTCGGCGGCTTCTGCCAGTCGGTGCTCGAGGAGCTGCCGATGGAGTTCGCCCTCGAGGCCAAGGCGCTGCTCGCCGTATCGCTCGAAGGCGCGGTCGGTTGAACGCCGCGCACGCTACAAGACAAGGACCCACGATGAAGACCACCGATCCCTTGCTCCGCGTGCAGGAGCTGCGCGTCGATGTCGGCGAGCACACCGTGCTGAAGTCGGTCACGCTCGACGTGCCGGCCGGCGCGCTCTATGTGCTGATGGGCGCCAACGGCAGCGGCAAGAGCACGCTCGGCCTGACGCTCGCCGGCCATCCGCGCTACCGCGTGATGGGCGGCGAGGTGAGCTTCGCCGGCCAGGACCTGCTCGCGATGAACGC
>JBDHSE010000290.1:0-3719 GCA_039807955.1 Ideonella sp.
AACAGGTACATCACGAGGAAGATCAGGACGACCGCCTCGACGAGCGTCTGCACGACCTGGTTGATCGAGATCTTGACAAAGCGCGAGCTGTCGTACGGGATGTCCCACTTCACGCCGGGCGGGAAGAACGCGGCCAGTTCGGTCATGCGGTTGCGCACGAGCGTCGCCGTCTCGAGCGCGTTGCCGGTCGCCGAGAGCTGCACGCCAATGCCGGTCGAGGGCTTGCCGTTCAGGCGCGCCGACGTGCCGTAGCTCTGGCCGCCGAGCTCGATGCGCGCCACGTCGCGCAGCTTGACGCTCGAGCCGTCGGTGTTGGCGCGCAGCACGATGTTGCCGAACTGCTCGACCGACGTGAGCTGGCCGTTGACGACGACCGTCGCGTAGATGCCCTGGCCGGCGACGTTGGGCAGGTCGCCGATGCTGCCCGACGAGACCTGCGCGTTCTGCGACCGGATCGCCGCGTTCACGTCGGCCGCCGAGAGGCCGAAGCCGACGAGCTTGGCGGGGTCGATCCAGATCCGCATCGCGCGCTCGGTGCCGAACAGCTGCGCCTGGCCGACGCCCGGCAGGCGCTGGATCTCGGGCAGCACGTTGCGCGCCGCGAAGTCGCCGAGCGCGATCGGGTCGTAGGCCGGGTTGTCGCTCGACAGGATCGTGAAGAGCAGGAAGTTCGAGCGCGCCTTGTCGACACGCACGCCCTGCTGCGTGACGGCCGATGGCAGCCGCGGCGCGGCGCGGCTCAGGCGGTTCTGGACGTCGACCTGCGCCAGGTTGGCGTCGGTGCCGGCCTCGAAGGTCAGCGTCAGCGTGCCGACGCCGTTGGCCTGGCTGACCGACTCCATGTAGATCAGCCCCGGCGAGCCGTTCATCTCCTGCTCGATGACGCTGATGACGCTGTTCTCGAGCGTCTGCGCCGACGCGCCGGGGTAGACGGCGGTCAGCACGATCGAAGGAGGCGCGACCGACGGGTACTGCGCGACCGGCAGCCGCTCGATCGCGACCGCGCCGAGGACGAGGATGAAGAGCGCGATGACCCAGGCAAAGATCGGCCTGTCGATGAAGAAGCGAGGCATGGCGGCGCGCCCTTCAGCCGCCCGAGGCCGTCGTCGACCCCGATGCCGCCGGCGCGGCCGACGCAGCCGGGGCGGCCGCCGATGCGGCGGCGCCGGGCTGCACGCTGCCCGCTGCCTTCGCATCGGCCGGCGGCATCCACTGCACCGGCTTCACCGGCGCATTGCCGCGCAGCTTCTGGAAGCCGTCGGCCATCACCATCTCGCCCGGCTTCAGCCCGTCGAGCACGACCCACTGGCCGTCGACCGAGCGGCCCAGCAGCACCTGGCGCGGCGTGACCTTGCCGTCGCTGCCCACGACCATCACGCTGTCGCCGGTCGAGCCGCGCTGCACCGCCTGTTGCGGCACGACGATGCCGGCCTGCGCGCTCGCCTGCTCGAGGCGCACGCGCACGTAAAGCCCCGGCAGCAGCACGCCCTGCGGGTTCGGGATTTCGGCGCGCAGCATGATCTGGCCCGAGGTCGGATCGACGCTCAGGTCCGAGAACAGCAGCTTGCCGGGCAGCTTGTAGACGCTGCCGTCCTCGAGCGCGACGCGCACGCTCGCGGCGTCGGCGCCGGTGCGCTTGAAGTCGCCACGTTCGATCGCCTTGCGCAGGCGCAGCACGTCGCTCGCCGATTGCGTGAAGTTGACGTACATCGGGTCGATCTGCTGCACGACGGCAAGCTGGGTCGCCTCGCCCTGCCCGACGAGCGCGCCTTCGGTCACCAGCGCCCGCCCGATGCGGCCGGCGATCGGCGAGGTGACGGTCGCGTAGCCGAGGTTGATGCGCGCCGTCTCGACCGCCGCCTTGCCCGCCTGCACATCGGCCTGCGCGAGCTTTTGCGCCGCGACCGCGTTGTCGTAGTCCTGGCGGCTGATCGCGTTGGCCTGCAGCAGCGGCTTGAAGCGCTCGACCTGCGCCGTCGTCTGCGCCACGTTGGCCTGCGCCCGCGCCAGCACCGCCTGCGCGCTCTCCAACGCGGCGCGATACGGCGCGGCGTCGATCTGGAACAGCGCCTGCCCGGCCTTCACGTCGCTGCCTTCGTTGAACAGGCGCTTTTGCAGGATGCCGGCGACGCGGGCGCGAACCTGGGCGACGCGCGTCGCCTCGAGCCGCCCCGGCAGTTCGGTCGCGAGGCCGACGACCTGCGGCGTGACGGTGACGACGCCGACCTCGGCCGGCGGCGGCGCGGCGCCGGCCTGGCCGCCGCCCTGCGCCGATTCTCCGGAACTGCAGGCCGCAAGCGACGCCGCAAGCAGCACGGCCGCGAATGTGTTGAGCCGGGAAGGCTTGGCAATGATCATTCGATTACTTTTTCGATGGGCGGTGCGCCGGCGTTCGAGCCGACCGGGCGCGCCTTGTTGTGCGGACCTGGAATACCAAGCCGCGCAAGGCGTGACGGCCTGCAACCTGCCTGACGTTGCAATCCGGCGTGGATCGCTACCCGTCGCAGCCTGTCGCGCTTGCGAGCGCCGCTTCGAGCGTTGGGGTGGTGTGCGATGGCTCGAACCTGATGCCCCCGATGCCGAGGGCCGGATCTGGCTGGCGGAGTCGGAGGGATTCGAACCCTCGAAGCAGGTTTTGCCCGCTTACTCCCTTAGCAGGGGAGCACCTTCGGCCACTCGGTCACGACTCCGGCACGCTGGCGATTCTAGCCGCATCGACACCCTCGCCCCTCGTTGCGCGGGCGTCAGATCAGGCCCTGCTCGAGGTCGAAGGCCTTGTGCAGCGCGCGCACCGCGAGCTCCATGTACTTCTCGTCGATGACGACGCTCGTCTTGATCTCGCTCGTCGAGATCATCTGGATGTTGATGCCCTCTTCGCTGAGCGTGCGAAACATCTTGCTCGCGACGCCGACGTGCGATCGCATGCCGATGCCGACGATGCTGACCTTGCAGATCTTGTCGTCGCCGGTGATCTGCGCCGCACCCGTCAGCGGCAGCACCTTGGAGGTGAGCAGGTCCAGCGTCTTCGCGTAGTCGTTCAGGTGCACCGTGAACGAGAAGTCGGTCTTGCCATCGTGCGAGATGTTCTGGATGATGACGTCGACATCGATGTTGGCGTCGGCCACCGGGCCGAGGATCTGGAACGCGACGCCCGGCCTGTCGGGGACGCCGATCAGGCTGATCTTGGCCTCGTCGCGGCTGAAGGCGATGCCGGAGACAACGGCTTGTTCCATGTTGAGCTTCTCCTCGAATGTGATCAGGGTGCCGGAGCGCGCTTCCTCGTCGATGGGGATATCGGACGGCGTGAAGCTCGACAGCACGCGCAGCGGCACGCGGTACTTGCCGGCGAACTCGACGGCGCGGATCTGCAGCACCTTCGAGCCGAGGCTCGCCATCTCGAGCATCTCCTCGAAGCTGACGGTGCGCAGCCGGCGCGCCTCGGGCACGATGCGCGGGTCGGTCGTGTAGACGCCGTCGACGTCGGTGAAGATCAGGCACTCGTCGGCGTTCAGCGCCGCCGCGACGGCGACCGCCGAAGTGTCGGAGCCGCCGCGCCCGAGCGTCGTCACGTTGTCCTGCCCGTCGACGCCCTGAAAGCCGGTGATGATGACGACCTTGCCGTCGTCGAGTTCGGCGCGCACCCGGGCGTCGTCGATGCTCTCGATGCGTGCCTTGGTGTAGGCGGCATCGGTGCGGATCGGCACCTGCCAGCCGGCGAA
>JBDHSE010000291.1:0-3711 GCA_039807955.1 Ideonella sp.
AACGCGCGGGTGCGAACGGCTCGCAGGCCTTCGCGCCGTTGATGCAGGCCGGCCGCGGCATCGGCTCGATCACCCTCAG
Source organism: Ideonella sp. (assembly GCA_039807955.1). Classification (GTDB taxonomy): domain Bacteria; phylum Pseudomonadota; class Gammaproteobacteria; order Burkholderiales; family Burkholderiaceae_C; genus CAIKUF01. The sequence continues at coordinate 80 of JBDHSE010000291.1, forward strand.
CCGCTCGGCGATCGGCGGCTTCAGCGCGCGCGAGCAGGCGCTGCTGAAGTCGTTCGCCGACCAGGCGGTGATCGCGATCCAGAACGCGCGCCTGTTCAAGGAGACCCAGCAGGCGCGCGCCGCCGCCGAAGCCGCGAACGCCGCCAAGAGCGCATTTCTGGCGATGATGAGCCACGAGATCCGCACGCCGATGAACGGCGTCATCGGCATGAGCGGCGTGCTGCTCGATACGCCGCTCAGTGACGACCAGCGCGATATCGCGCGCACCATCCGCGACAGCGGCGAGGCGCTGCTCGCGATCATCAACGACATCCTCGACTTCTCGAAGATCGAGGCCGGCAGGCTCGAGATCGAGCGCGCGCCGTTCGAGCTGCGCGCGTGCGTTGCCTCGGCGGTGGAACTGGTGCGCCACCGCGCCGCGGAGAAGCAGCTCGCGCTCGCGGCGGAGGTCGCCGACGACGTGCCGCAGACGGTGCGCGGCGACAGCACGCGGCTGCGCCAGATCCTCCTGAACCTGCTCGCCAACGCGATCAAGTTCACCGACACCGGCGAGGTGCGCCTTCACGTGGCGCGCGGCGCGGAAGACGAGCTTTGCTTCGAGGTGCGCGACAGCGGCATCGGCCTCGCGCCCGAGGCCATGGCGCGGCTCTTCCAGAGCTTCAGCCAGGCCGACGCATCGACCACGCGCAAGTACGGCGGCACCGGCCTCGGCCTCGCGATCAGCAGGCGCCTTGCCGAGCTGATGGGCGGCACGATGAGCGCCGAGAGCGCGGGCCCGGGCCAGGGCAGCACGTTTACCTTCCGGATCCGCGCCGAGGCCGTCGCCGGCGCTGCCGCGCCGATCGCCGCCACGCCGGCAAGCGCCGCGCCGCGCATCGACGCCGGGATGGCGGAGCGCCACCCGCTGCGCATCCTGCTCGCCAAGGACAACGCCGTGAACCAGAAGCTGGCACTCCGACTGCTGCAGCAGATGGGCTACCGGGCGGACGTCGCGAGCAACGGCATCGAAGCGATCGACTGCATCGCGCGCCAGACCTACGACGTCGTGCTGATGGACGTGCAGATGCCCGAACTCGACGGACTCGAGGCGGCGCGCCGCATCACGGCGCGTTGGCAAGCCGGCGCGCGACCGCGTATCGTCGCGATGACGGCCAACGCGATGACCGGCGACCGCGAGGCGTGCCTCGCGGCCGGGATGGACGACTACGTGACCAAGCCGATCCGGGTCGATGCGCTGGTCGCGGCGTTGAACAGTGCACGCTCACGCAGGACGCAGGGCCATGACTAGCAACACGATTGATCTCGCCGTCTTCAGGGAGCTGCAGGCCAGCGCGGGGGAGGACTTCGTCGCGGAGCTCGTCGACACCTTCCACGACGAAGCACCGCAGATGTTCGCCGAGCTGCGCGCGGCCCTGCTCGCGGGCGACGCCGGGCGCTTTCGGCGCGCCGCGCACTCGTTGAAGTCCAACGGCCAGACCTTCGGCGCGACGACGCTCGCCGCGATGGCACGCGAGCTGGAACTCGGCGGCCTGCCGGCTGACGCGGCGCCGATCGACGCGCTGCAGACCGAATGCGCACGCGCCGCGGCAGCGCTCAAGCGAGCCTGCAATGACTGACACCGGCGCGCGCCTGCTGGTCGCGGACGACAACAAGGTCAACCGCCTGCTGCTCGCGCGCGGCCTCGAGATGCAGGGGCATCGCGTCGCGCTCGCCGAGAACGGCCGCGTCGCGCTCGAGATGCTGCGCGGCGAGAGCTTCGACCTGCTGCTGCTCGACATGGAGATGCCCGAGATGGACGGCTTCCAGTTGCTCGAGCAGCTCGTCGCGGATTCGCGATTGCGCGAACTGCCGGTGATCGTCACCTCGTCGCTCGAAGGCGTCGCCCACATCGCGCGCTGCATCGAACTCGGCGCCGAGGACTATCTGCACAAGCCGGTGAACCCGGTGCTGCTGAAGGCGCGCGTCGATTCGAGCCTCGAGAAGAAGCGACTGCGTGACCAGCAGAAGGAATTGATCCGCCGCTTCGCGACGCCCGAGGTCGCCGACGACCTGCAGCAATCCGGCTTCGCGCTCGGCGGCCGGCGCGTCCGCGCCACCGTGATGTTCTCCGACATCCGCGGCTTCACGGCGCTCGTCGAGTCGCAGCCGCCGGAGGAGACGATCGAGCTGCTCAACACCTACTACACGCTGATGTTCGACGCCATCAGCGGCCAGGGCGGCGTCGTCAACCAGATGATCGGCGACGGGCTGATGGCGATCTTCGGTGCGCCGCTGCCGCTCGCCGACGCGCCGCGCGCGGCGGTGCGCGCCGCGCTCGACATGATCGAGATGATCGAGCTGCTCAACGTCGAGCGCGCCGCCGCCGGCAAGGCACCGATCGCGATCGGCATCGGCATCGCGTCGGGCGAGGTCGTCGCCGGCTACACCGGCACCCGCCAGCGCGCGACCTACACCTGCATCGGCGACACGGTCAACCTCGCGGCGCGGCTCGAGGCGCACACCAAGGTCGCGCGCCGCGCGATCCTGATCGACGCCGCGACGCGCGATGCGGCGGGCGATGCGCTCGCCGCCGACCCACTCGGCCCGGTGCCGTTCAAAGGCAAGGCCGAGCCGGTCGAGGTCTACGCGGCGCAGAAGCTGCGTTCGGGCTGAGCCCTGGGCTCATACCGGTTCGCGTTCAACCGTCCAGGAACGCGGTGGCCTGTCTTGCCCCCTCTCCCGCTGGGCGGGAGAGGGCTGGGGTGAGGGCGGGCGCGGCTCGCATCGCCCTCACCCCAACCCTCCCCCACAAGTGGGAGAGCGAGCATATCCAATCCATTGAACGCGGTCTGGTATCAGTGCGCCACGCTCGCTTCGGCGCCGGCTTGGGCATGGTGCGTCGGCCGTGCGAGCCAGATCAGGCCGATCATCAACACGAACAGCAGCGCCGAGCCGGCAAAGATGTCGTTCGCGCCGAGCATCGCCGCCTGGCGGTCGATGAGCTGGTTGACGTAGGCCGCGATCTGCTCGCTGCTGAAGCCCAGCGCGTGCATCTTCGCGAACGCGTCGGCGGCGGCGGGGCCGGTGCCGTCGCCGATGCGTTCGGTGAGCTGCGCGTGGTGCAGCGCGATGCGGCTGTCCCACAGCGTCGTCGTCACCGAGGTGCCGAACGCGCCGGCCGTGATGCGGGCGAAGTTGCTCAGACCGGTCGCGGCGGGTATGCGGTCGGGCTCGAGGCCGGCGAGCGTGAGCGCGACGAGCGGGACGAAGAAGAACGCCGTGCCGATGCCCTGGATCACGGTCGGGATCAGGATCGTCTCGATGTCGGCCTCGGTGTTGAACAGGCTTCGCATCCAGAACACGAGCGCGAAGACGACGAACGAGACCGTCGAAAGCCAGCGCGGGTCCACCGTCGCGACGCCCTTGCCGACGAACGGCATGCACAGGATCGCGAGCACGCCGACCGGCGCCAGCACCCAGCCGGCAGCGGTCGCCGTATAGCCCATGTAGAGCTGCAGCCACAGCGGCAGCATGACGACATTGCCGAAGAAGAGGCCGTAGCCGACGCTGATCGTCAGCGTGCCGGTCCAGAAGTTGCGGCCCTTGAAGAGCGTCAGGTCGACGACCGGGTGCTCCTCGGTCAGCTCCCAGAC
>JBDHSE010000292.1:0-3696 GCA_039807955.1 Ideonella sp.
CCCCGCCGGTGCCGCCCGCCGTCGCGCGCGTCGCGAACGTCGAGCGCATGCAGATGCTCGTCGAATCGCCGTCGCGCGCCGCGCTGCAGCGCCTGCTCGCCGCCTGGCTGCCGCTGCTGCACACGGTGCGCAACGCGCGCCGCGGCGACGCGCGCATCCTGCGCTGGGCGGTCGACGTCGATCCGCTGACGATCTGAAGGCGCCCTCGCGACTTACCCGATCAGCCCCGGCACCTGCGCCGCGAGCGCCTGGCGTTGCGCCGTCGCCGCGCCCAGCAGCGCAAAGCCGAGCAGCCTGCCGCCGGCGCCTTCGAAGCGCGCTTCGAGCCCATCGTCGCCGGCCTTGACCGACCAGGCGCCGATCGCGTCGAGCGGCGGCGGGCAGACGACGGTCGGGCAGGCCGGCGTCTTCACGATAACCGGCATCGCCGGGTACTTCAGCGCGGTCGGCGTGCCGGCGAGCGTCGCGCCGAGCGCGCGCGCCTGCTGCATGATCGGCATCACGAACGGCAGCGAATGGCCCTCGACCTCAGCGCAGTCGCCGAGCGCGTAGACGTGCGGTGCCGAGGTCGCGAGCATGCGGTCGGCGACGACGCCGCGGTTCACCTTCAGCCCGGCCGCCTGCGCGAGCGCAATGCGCGGGCGCAGTCCGATTGCCGACAGCACGAGGTCGGCGTCGACCGTGCTGCCGTCGGTCAGCGTCAACCGGTGGCCCGCTTGCGTGCGATCGACGCGCTCGGCGGCGACGCCGAAGCGAAAGCGCACGCCGGCCGCCTCCAGCCTCGCCTGCAGCCACGCGCTCGCCGCCGGCGGCAGCAGGCGCGACAGCGCGGCTGCGGCCAGGTCGATCACGGTCGGCGCGATGCCGCGCGCGAGCAGGTCGTTCGCGAACTCGCAGCCGATCAGCCCGCCGCCGAGGATTGCGACCTGCTGCACCCCATCGAGCCGCGCCGCAAAGCGCGCGTAGTCGTCGAGGTCGTTGACCGACAGCACGTCGGCCGCGCCGTCGCCGGCGAGCGGCAGGCGGATCGGGTCGGCGCCGACGGCGAGCACGAGGTCGCGGTAGGCGAACACTTCGCCGTCGACGCAATGCACGCTGCGCGTGCCGGTGTCGATGCGCGCCGCCTCGGTACGCGCGCGAACGACGGCGCCGAGTTCCTCGATCATCTTCTCGACCGGTTTCATGACGAGCGTCTCGGCCGTCTTGCCGCTGGCGAGCGCGTTCGAAAGCATCGGCTTCGAATAGAAGCCCGCGTGGTCGCGGCTGACGACGACGAGCGGCGTCGCCTTGTCGAGCTTGCGCAGCTCGCGCGCCGCCGAGTAGCCTGCGAGGCCACTGCCGAGGATGACGATCGGGGCTTCAGCCGCCGTGCTCATCGCCGATCAGGCCCCGGCCGTCGCGCCAGCGGCCTTCGCGCCACCGCGGACGATCCATCGATGCTGCTTCATGCCATCTCCCTTCCGTGAATCCCGATTTTCCGCGAGCGCGCTTGTCCGGCACGGCCGGTGCGTGATTGACCTTGTGCGAATGCGCGGTGTGCTCGCGGCTCGCGGCCTCATGCCGCGAGGCAGCCGATCGCGGCAAGCGCCGCAAGCGGCGCGGTGTCGGCGCGCAGCACGCGCGGCCCGAGGCCGACCGGCGTGAAGCCGGCGCGCTGCGCGAGCGCCTGCTCGTCGGGGCTCAAGCCGCCTTCGGGTCCGCTCAAGACATGGACCGGCGCGTCGCGCGCCGCCGCGAGCACGGCGATCGCGTCGGCAATGCCGATCGCCTCGGGCTCGAGACTCAGCAGCCAGCGCGCGTCGCGACGCGCCGCCGCGCCGATCGCCGGCAGCGACCGCAGCCAGTCGGCGAGCGTTGCGACCGGATGAAGCTGCGGGATGCACGTCCGGCCGCTTTGCTCGCAGGCGGCGATCGCGACGCCGCGCCAATGCGCGAGCTTCCTCGCCGCGCGCTCGCCCTGCAGCCGCAGCACCGATCGCTCGCACATCAGCGGCGCGATCGCAGCGGCTCCCAACTCGGTCGCCTTCTCGACGAGCGCGTCCATCCGCTCGTTGGCCGGCACGCCGATCGCCAGCACGACGCGGCGCGCCAGTTCGCGCTCGATCGCGACATGCGCGCCGATGCGCACCCGCACCTCGCTGCGCCCCATGTGCGTGACGACCGCGTCCCACTCGCCGCCGCTGCCGTCGAAGAGCCGCAGCGGCGCGCCAGGCTGCAGCCGAAGCACCTGCACGTGGCGCGCCGGCCCGGCGGGCAGCGCCATCCCGGTGTCCGCGGCGATCGGCGCGTCGACGAAGAATCGGGTGCTCATCGGCTGCTCATCGGGTCAGTCCCGGCTACAGTTTGCCCGAGCGAGGACGCGATGATGAACGACGACACCGCCCGACTCGACGAGGCCGACGCCTGCCACGACGCCGACCCGTCGCGCGCCGCCGCGCTGCTGCACGCCATCGAGGCGGCGCAACTGGCGGCGGACCGTCTGCCCGGCCTCGGCTTCCTGCTCAACCACGTGCTCGGCGAGAAGCTGGGCAATTGGCGCGACGCCCATGCGCGCCAGGCGGCGCTGCTTGGCGCGGCGGGCGCCGCGCCAGCGCCGGTGCTCTTTCGCCAGGCCGCTGCCGCGGCACAGGCGGCGGGCGCGGCCGACGACGCGCGGCGCCTCGCCGCATCGCTCGCCGACGCGGCCAGCGCGCCGGAGCACTTGGCGCTCGAAGTGGTCGCCCTGACGGTCGCGATGTACCGCGTGCCGGCGCTCGACGCCGCGGCGGCCGCCGACTGCACGCGCGACGCGCTGCATTCGCTGCGCGGCGACGCCGAAGCCTGGAACGAACCCGGCCCGTTCGACACGAGCGCCGCCGCGTGCATCAACAACATCGCGTCCAACCTCGTCGAGCGCCCGGCCGACGCGTTTGCCCACGCGCCGCTGCGCGACGCGCTGCACGACGCGGCGCAACTGGCCGAGCGCTTCTGGCTGCGCGCCGGCAACTGGATCCATCACGAACGCGCGGCGTACCTGCGCGCGATGGCGGCCAACGCCCTCGCGCAGGCGCCGCAGGCGCGCGAGCATGCGTTGCGCGCGCTCGCGCTGATCGACGCCAACGACATCGACGACAACGAACGCGTCGACCGCGCCTTCATCGAGTTGGAGCACGCCCACGCCTGCCGCGCGCTCGAACTGATCGCCGAGGCGCAGACGGCGCAGGCGCGGGCCGACGCGATCGCCGCGGCGTTCAGCGACGCGTCGCTCGACGACTGGTTCGCGAGCCGCCGGCGCGCGCTGGCGATGCTGGCCGCGCGCGGTGGCTGAACGCATGTCGCGACGTTAGCGATTCGAAGGTTCGCCGAGCGCGGCGACGACGATCGATCGCGTCAGCACGCTCGCGACTTCTTCGGTGAAGCGCAGGAAGTCGACGTGCGCGCTGTCGTCGGCGCGGTCGGAGACGACGCGCAGCACGGCCAGCGGCAGGCCGAAGTCGGCGCACACCTGCGCCACCGCCGCGCCTTCCATCTCGACGGCCAGCGCGTCGGGCAGCGCCTCGCGCAGCGCGGTGCTTTCGGCGGCGGTCGCGACGAAGCGGTCGCCGCTGACGACGAGCCCCTGGTGCAGCCGCGGCTCGCCGATGCCGAACGCGGCGAGGTGTTCGGCGCCGACCTCGCGCTGCACCTCGCGCAGGCAGGCTTCGGTCGCGGCGGCGA
>JBDHSE010000293.1:0-3658 GCA_039807955.1 Ideonella sp.
CGCGCGTCGAACTCGCGCGCCAGGCCGAGCGCAGCGCGCGCGCGCTGCAGCTCGAACGCGAGAACGCGAACCTGCGCAGCCTGCTCGAACTGCGCCCGGCGCTGGCCGTGCGCTCGATCGCCGCCGAGGTGCTGTACGACGCGCCCGACATCTACTCGCGCAAGGTCATCATCGATCGCGGCGGCCGCAACGGCGTGCTGCCCGGCTCGCCGGTGATCGACGCCCAGGGCGTCCTCGGCCAGGTCACGCGTGTCTACCCGCTCAACGCCGAGGTCACGCTGCTGACCGACAAGGACGCCGCGATCCCGGTCTTGAACGAACGCACCCAGGTGCGCGGCGCCGCCTTCGGCCGGCCCGGCGGCGCCGGCATGGAGCTGCGCTTCATGGCCGGCAACGCCGACGTGCAGGTCGGCGACCTGCTGACGACGTCGGGCGTCGACGGCGTCTATCCGCCCGGCCTGCCGGTGGCGCGCGTCAGCGAGGTCGATCGCCGCATCCAGACCAGCTTCGCCCACATCGGCCTGCAGCCGGTCGCGTCGCCCGACGGCGTGCGCCAGGTGCTCGTCCTCGAACCGGTCGGCGTACAGTTGCCGCCGCGCCCGGAGCCGGCCGCCTCGGCGGCGTCGGAGCCGGCGCGCAAGGCCGCCCGCCGCTGAGGCACGACGAGGGAGGGTCATGCCGCGCCACCCCGACCAGCTGCTGCTGCCGGTCAACCCGCTCTTCATCTGGGCGACGCTGCTCGCCGCGCTCGCCTTCAACCTCGTGCCGCTCGGCCGCCAGCCGGCGATGCCCGACCTGCTCGCGCTGGCGCTCGTGTTCTGGAACGTGCACCAGCCGCGGCGCGTCGGCGTCGGCGTCGCGTTCGCGTTCGGCCTCGTGATGGACGTGCACGACGGCGCGCTGCTCGGCCAGCACGCGCTCGCCTACACGCTGCTCTCGTTCTTCGCGGTGACGATCCACCGCCGGCTGCTGTGGTTCACGGTGCCGTCGCAGGCGGTGCAGATCTTCCCGCTGTTCGTCGCCGCGCACGCCGTCTCGCTGCTGGTGCGGATGCTGGCCGGCGGAATGTTTCCGGGTTGGCAACTTTTGCTCGCGCCGGTGTTCGAATCGCTGCTCTGGCCGCTCGCCGTCTGGGCGCTGCTCGCGCCGCAGCGCCGGCCGCCCGACCCCGACCAGAACCGCCCCCTGTGATCTGACGCATGACCGAACTGAAGGACATCGAGCGCGAGCTGAGCGGCTTTCGGATGCGGCTCGTGGCCGCCGCCGCGTTCGTGCTGCTGTGCTTCGGGCTGCTCGGCGCCCGCCTCGTCTACCTGCAGATCTACAAGTACGAGGAGCTTTCGACGCAGGCCGAGAACAACCGCATCTCGGTCGTGCCGATCGTTCCGAACCGCGGCCTGATCCTCGACCGCAACGGCGTCGTGCTGGCCGACAACTACTCGGCCTACACGCTCGAGATCGCACCGACCAAGGTCGCCAATCTCGAAGCGACGATCGATGCGCTGGCCGAGGTGGTGCCGATCGAGACGCGCGACCGCAAGCGCTTCAAGCGGCTGTTGGAGGAAAGCAAGAGCGTCGATTCGCTGCCGATCCGCACCAAGCTCTCCGACGAGGAAGTCGCGCGCTTCACCGCGCAGCGCTTCCGTTTCCCCGGCGTCGAGATCAAGGCGCGGCTCTTTCGCAACTATCCGCTCGGCGAGACGGGAAGCCATTTGATCGGCTACATCGGCCGCATCAACCAGGCCGAGAAGGCGGCGCTCGACGACTCCGACGACGCCGCCAACTACCGCGGCACCGAGTACATCGGCAAGCTCGGCGTCGAGCAGAGCTACGAGTCCGAGCTGCACGGCACGACCGGCTTCGAGGAAGTCGAGACGACGGCCGGCGGGCGCGCGGTGCGCCGCCTGCAGAGCAACCCGGCGATCCCGGGCAACACGCTGACGCTGTCGATCGACATCCGGCTGCAGGCGCTCGTCGAGGAACTCTTCGGCGACCGCCGCGGCGCGCTCGTCGCGATCGACCCGCGCAACGGCGAGATCCTCGCCTTCGTCAGCAAGCCCAACTTCGACCCCAACCTGTTCGTCGACGGCATCGACAGCGAGAACTGGAAGGCGCTCAACGAGTCGCCCGACAAGCCGCTCCTGAACCGCGCGCTGCGCGGCGCCTACCCGCCCGGCTCGACCTACAAGCCGTTCATGGCGCTCGCTGCGCTGACGCTGGGCAAGCGCACGCCGCAGCAGGCGATCTCGGACCCCGGCTACTTCTGGTTCGGCAACCACAAGTTCCGCGACGACAAGGAGGGCGGCCACGGCACGGTCGACATGTACAAGTCGATCGTCAAGTCGTGCGACACGTACTACTACACGCTCGCCAACGACCTCGGCGTCGACGCGATGCACGACTTCATGGCGCCGTTCGGCCTCGGCCAGCTGACCGGCATCGACATCCACGGCGAGGTGCGCGGCGTGCTGCCGTCGACCGCCTGGAAGAAGGCCGCCTACCGGCGCAAGGAGCAGCAGAAGTGGTACGCCGGCGAGACGATCTCGCTCGGCATCGGCCAGGGCTACAACACCTTCACGATGCTGCAGCTCGCGCAGGCGACAGCCGCGCTCGCCGAGGGCGGGCAGCACTTCCGGCCGCGCCTGGTGCGCGAGATCGAGGACTTCGAGACGCGCGGCGTGCGCCGCCTCTCGGGCAAGCCGCTCGATCCGATCGCGCTCGATCCGAAGCACGTCGAGTTCATCCACAACGCGATGTACGGTGTGACGCAGGAAGGCACGTCGGCGCGCATCTTCGCCGGCGCGCCGTACAAGACCGGCGGCAAGACCGGCACCGCACAGGTCATCGCGATCGGCAAGGACGAGAAGTACGATGCCAGGAAGCTCGACGAGCGCCACCGCGACCATGCGCTCTACACCGCGTTCGCGCCGCTCGACGAGCCGCACATCGCGATCGCGATGGTCGTCGAGAACGCCGGCTTCGGCGCCGCCGCGGCAGCGCCGATCGCGCGCCGCGTGTTCGACTACGTGCTGCTTGGAAAACTGCCGAGCGAGGAGGACATCGCCGCGACCCAGCTCGGCCAGTCGACGGTGCCGATCGGCGTGCAGCGCGACGCCGCGAGCGTGCCGCTGCCGGGCGCGCAGGCGGCGTCGGCTGCGGCGGCAGCCGAGATCGCTGACGCCGCCGACGTGCCCGCAGCCGCCACCGCGGCGCCGCAGGCGGTGCCGGCGTTGAAGCCGACCGCGGCGTCGGCGGTCGCGGTGCAGGCGACGCTGCTGCGCGCCGCGCGCCGCGCGTCGCAGGCCGCATCGGGGCAATGAGCGTCATCTACGAGAAGCCGTCGCTGTGGGCGCGCATCGCGCCGGTGTTCCAGGGCTTCGACGGCCCGCTGCTGATCGCGATCGCGCTGCTCACCGCCGGCGGGCTGGTGACGATGTACTCGGCCGGCTACGACAGCGGCACCCGCTTCGGCGACCACGCGCGCAACGCGCTGCTCGCCTTCGGCGTGATGTTCGTCGTCGCCCAGATCGCGCCGCAGCGCATGGCGCGCCTCGCGCCGCTGCTGTACGCGATCGGCGTCGCGCTGCTCGTCGCGACGATGCTGTTCGGCGTCACGAAGAAGGGCGCGACGCGCTGGCTGCACGTCGGCGTCGTCGAC
>JBDHSE010000294.1:0-3644 GCA_039807955.1 Ideonella sp.
CAGCCCGTCGCTCAGCTGGCGTTCGAGTTCGAGCAGCCGGGGGTCTTCGGCATCGTCCTGCGCGCGCAGCGCGCGCAATCGCTCGCGCAGCCCAATGACGAGCGCGTGGTAGCGCTGCAGGTGGCGCTGGACGTCGGCGAGTTCGCGACTTTGCTCGAACAGGCGCTGCGCGAGCACGTCCTGGCTCGGCAGCAGCCGCTCGCGAACGCGCCGGCCGAACGCTTCCTCGCGGATCTTCGTCGCGCGCTCGAACATGCCCGAGGCTTCGATCTCGGCCTGCGGGTACAGCTCGAGCAGCCGCTCGGTCGACACCAGGCCGTCGGCGAGCACGATCTCGCCCGCCTGCACGCGCCGCTGCAGCACGCCGCGCGGCACGCCGACGAGCTGCGCCGCGCGCCAGACCGTCACCCATTGCGCCATGCGGCCCCGGCGGCGGGCGCCGCCGTCGCGATGCGGTCGAGAAAGCGCGCGCGGTAGAGCAGGCGCGGGCGCGCCGGGTCGTCTGCGAACGCGCTGCGCTCGTGCAGCACGTTGTGGCCGACGAAGCCCATGCCGGCTTCGAGCCGGGTGCGCAGGATCCACGGCGAGCCGCTCGCGAGCAGCGCTTCGAGGCAGGCGACGGCGGCGCGTGTCGCCGCGTCACTCTTCCACTCGATGCTGCGGGTGCGCGCGGTGTAGCGCATGTGAAGCCTTCCGGCGGCCGTGACCGAGAACACCGGCCCGGTCTGCGCCGCGCGGGCGACGCCGCGCTCGTCCTCGCGCGCGGGAATGGTCATCGCGTCGGGCTGCATCAATGCGGCGATGTGTCGCGGATCGGCGTCGCGCAGCGCGATGTAGGCGAGTTCGTGGTCAAGCAGCGCCGTCTCGCCGCCGCGCGCCGCCGGCCGCACGCAGTGCAGGATCATCGCGTCGATGCGCCGCGCCTGCGGGTGGTAGTAGCCGTCGGTGTGCCAGCGGATCGCGCGGTCGGTGTACGGGATGAAGCCGTCGCGGCCATCGCTGCGGTCCGACACGGCGATGCTGGAGATCCCGTCCTCGTCGGCGAGCCAGTTGGCGTCGAGCCGGTGCAATCCGAGCTGGCGGCCGAGGGCTGGCGGAAGCGCCTTGTCCTCGCCCGTGACCGGCGAGCGGTAGAGCGCCATGTTCGTGCGTGCGATGCGATCGAGCAGCGCATCGCGTTCGGCGCCACAGAGCGCGCGCGGGTCGGCGACGTCGACGATCAGCGCGTCGATATCGTGCGCGCGGTGCGCCAGCTTCCAGTCGCGCCAGCGGCGGTACGCCACGTCGTCGCCGAGGTCGAAGGCGCGCGCGTCGGCGTTGTTCGCAACGGCTGCGGCCGGCATCGCGAGCATGGCGTCAATCCCCGCTCAGCGTCGTGCGCCGTGCGCGCCGCGGCGATGTGTCGTAGAGGTCGCGCATCGCGCCCTGCACGATCGCGACCGATTCGGGCGCCTCGACCGCCATCACCTGATCGACGACCCAGCGCCGGTCCTTCTCGGGCAGCGTCGCCTCCAACCGATGGCCGAGATAGCGCAGGAAAGCGAAGCCGGGTTCGAAGCCGGCGTCTTCGGCCGCATCCGGCGCGGCGCCGAACTCGGCGTAGTGCGGCGCCAGCTCGTTGACGAGATCGATGAAGGTGTCGGCGTGCGAGGGATTCTCCGGCGGCGGCGCGCCGAGCAGTTCGTCCTCGTTGTCCTGCAGCGTGCGCGCCAGATGGCGCACGAACGCGGTCGTGAACTCGATGCGGTCGTCGGGCGCCAAGCGCGCTGCGGCGATGCGGTCGGTGAGCGCGGCGAGGAAGACGAGCACCTCGCGCAGGAAGGCGAAGTACGCCGCGCCGGGCTCGATCTCGAAGCCGGCGCCGCGCATGCGCTCGAGCATCTGCCGCGCGACGCGCCAGACGATGAACGCCATCGCGCTCGCCTGCTCGGCGGGCGACTTCGCGTCGCCCGGCTTGAACCAATGGCTCTTGACGCGGATCGCCGGCCTGCGCAGGGTCGTGCTCATCGCTCGGGCACCGTCGTTGTGCGCGTCAGGCGCCGACCGCCGTCGCCGACTTGTGCGGCACGAAGATGCCGCAGCCGACGCGCCGCTCGCCGCCGAGGCCGGTCTCGAGAATGCGCAGTGACGCGCCGCGCGTCAGGCCGTCGAGCATCAGGCTGAAGCCGCGCAGCGTGCCGCCTTCGGCTGCCTGCTGGCGGCCGCAGATGCAGCGGCACGGCACGCCAAGCGTCTCGAGCTCGGCTGCCATCGCCTCGAGGAAATCGACTTCGCTCGCGCCGCCGGCGGCGACGAGGTACGAGTACAGCGTCGCGTGCGGCAGCAGTTCGCGCAGCCGCGGCGGGCCCAGGCGCAGCGTGTGGCCGCCGATCGAAAGCGTGGCGCCGGCGAGCGCATCGAGTTCGGCGGCGCGCTCGCGCGCGACGCGCAGCATCAGCCGCGAGCGTCCCGACAGCAGCGCGACCTCGCCGTCGCCCGCCGCGACGTTGATGCGGTGCAGCCAGGCGTGCTCCAGATCGGCGAGCCACGGCAGGCGCGCCTCGAGCGCGGCGGCGAGCGCGCGGCGGTGCTCGCGCGGCAGCGCCGTTCCCTGCAGCGTGAAGGCGACGTCGATCATCGACGCGGCAAGCTCTTCGTCCATCGCGTTCACGGGGTTGCCTGCGCGCTGTCGGCCCAGCGCAGCAGCGCCGCGCCCCATTCGCGGGCCGTCGCCGGGTCGATGTCGAACACGGTGAAGCGGCTTCTCTCGCGGATGCGCGTGCGCAGCAGGCTCATGCCGCCGCTTTCGAAGTCGACCTGCTGCAATTCGATCTCCTGCCCGCCGAGCGGTGCGCGCATCCTGGCGAGTGGCACCACGCTTGTCATGGGATTCCTCCAGTGTCCATTGAGCGCGCCCGGCGCGCGCCGCGTCCATACCCGGTACGGGGGAGCGCTGGATAGCCCATCGGGGTAATGGCGCCGCCTCGTCAACGGTCTATCTTCGGCCAATCGACGAAACCGCGCAGTCGGGCCGTGTGACGGCGGCCGGCCGCGCGCCCAACGCGATGATGTACGCATCGCCGCCGCCTTGAAGGAGATACGGCCATGGCCAAGAAGCAGCACGACACGCCGATGCTCGACCAGCTCGAGGGCGGCCCGTGGCCGAGCTTCGTGACGGGCCTGAAGCGGCTTGCCGAGGACAAGGACTACATGGTCGACCTGCTGGGCCAGCTCGAGACCTCGTACGAGACGAAGAAGGGCTACTGGAAGGGCGGCACGATCGGCGTCTACGGCTACGGCGGCGGCGTCATCCCGCGCTTCACCGAGCTGAAGAACGACCAGGGCGAGCCGGTCTTCCCCGATGCCGCCGAGTTCCACACGCTGCGCGTGATGCCGCCGGCCGGCATGCACTACACGACCGACGTGCTGCGCAAGATGTGCGACATCTGGGAGGAGCACGGCTCCGGGCTGATCGCGTTTCACGGCCAGTCGGGCGACATCATGTTCCAGGGCGCGAAGTCCGACAAGGTGCAGGACGCGTTCGACGCCATCAACGAGCTCGGCTTCGACCTCGGCGGCGCCGGGCCGGCGGTGCGCACCTCGATGAGCTGCGTCGGCGCCGCGCGCTGCGAGCAGAGCTGCTTCGACGAGGCGCGCGCGCACCG
>JBDHSE010000295.1:0-3644 GCA_039807955.1 Ideonella sp.
CGGCGCGCTCGGCGTGCATCCCGACGCCTGGATGCCCGAGCTTGCGACGAAGCGCCTGCGCTGGAGCGCGGCAAAGTCGGCGGCGACGGTCGTCACCGACGGCGAGCGCACGCCGGGCAAGGTCGCGATCTTCGCCACCTGCTACATCAACTACAACGAGCCCGGCATCGGACATGACCTGCTGAAGATCCTGGCGCACAACGACATCCCCTACGTCCTCGTCGAGAAGGAGAGCTGCTGCGGCATGCCCAAGCTCGAGCTGGGCGACCTCGACGCGGTCGCGAAGCACAAGGAAGCGAACATCCCGGTGCTCGCGAAGTACGCCCGCGACGGCTACGCGATCCTCGCCGCGGTGCCGAGCTGCACATTGATGTACAAGCAGGAGCTGCCGTTGATGTTCCCCGACTGCGCCGACACGCAGGCGGTGATGGCGGCGATGTTCGACCCCTTCGAGTACCTCGTCGCGCGCGAGAAGGACGGCCTCTTGAAGACCGACTTCAAGACCGCGCTCGGCAAGGTCAGCTACCACGTGCCGTGCCACGGCCGGGTGCAGAAGGTCGGCCGCAAGACCGAGGAAATGTTCAAGCTCGTCGGCCAGAGCGTGGAAGTGACGCTCAATACCGTCGAGCGCTGCTCGGGCCACGCCGGCACCTACGGCGTGAAGACGCCGACGCATCCGATCGCGATGAAGATCGGCCGGCCCGTCTTCAAGGCGATGGGCAAGGACACACCCGACGCGATCAGCAGCGATTGCCCGATGGCGGGCCACCACATCGCACAGGGCATGCGCGAGGCCGGCGCGCCGGCCAAGGCACTCGCTCATCCGCTGAGCCTCGTTCGCAAGGCGTACGGGCTCGAGTGAAGCCGCGGCGCGCGCGCCGAATCGACCGGAGAACACCATGGTAATCGCCCGCGACAACCTGCTCACGCTCGAGGCGTACGCGAAGATCCGCGCGTCGAGCCGGCCGGCCTTCATCGCCCACCGCCGGCTGCGCACGGTGCGCCTGGGAGAGCACATGACCCTGCAGTTCGAGGACGAGCAGACGATACGGCGCCAGATCCAGGAGATGCTGCACGTCGAGAAGATCTTCGACGAGGCGGGCATCCAGGCCGAGATCGACGTCTACGGCGCGCTCGTTCCCGACGGCACGAACTGGAAGGCGACGATGCTGATCGAGTACCCCGACCCGCACGAGCGCAAGCGCGAACTCGCGCGCCTGATCGGCGTCGAGGACAGGCTCTTCGTCGAGGTCGAGGGCGAGGCGCGCGTCTACGCAATCGCCGACGAGGACCTCGATCGCGAGAACGACGAGAAGACCTCGGCGGTGCACTTCGTGCGCTTCGAATTCCCGGCCGCCGCGTGCGCCGCGATCCGCGCCGGCGCCCAGGTCAAGCTCGGCTGCGACCACACGAACTATCCGGCGCACACGCTGATCGAGCCGGCGACGCTCGCGAGCCTGGCGGGCGATCTTCGGTAGCCTTTGCAACCAACTCCCTCTCCCCTCGGGGAGGGTTGGGGTGAGGGGGCCTCGCGGCACCGAGCGATGCTCAGCGCGCCGTTTGATCTGCGGTTTCACTTCAACTGCGGCGGGCGTGCAGCCAGCCCTCGACGCTGAAGACGGCGAGCGCGATCCACGTCAGCACGAAGCCGGCGAGCCGGTCGCCGGCCAGCGGCTCGCCGAACACCCATAGCCCGAGCAGGAGTTGCAGCGTCGGCGAGATGTACTGCAGCACGCCGAGCGTCGCGAGCGAGATGCGGCGCGCGCCGGCGGCGAACAGCAGCAACGGCACCGACGTCATCGGCCCGAGACCGATCAGCCAGGCCAGCGTCGCCGCGTCGCGATGCGCGAGGCCGCCGCTGCCCTGCCACGTCCACCAGGCCAGCAGCGCGATCGCGGGCGGTGCGAGCAGCGCCGTCTCGAGCGTCAGGCCTTCGAGCGCGCCGAGCGCCGCGGTCTTCCTCATCAGCCCGTAGAGGCCGAACGAGACGGCGATCACGATGCCGACCCAGGGGAGGGTTGGCCCGAGCGCGGCGAGCCACAGCACGCCGGCCGCGGCGAGCGCGACGGCGACCCACTGCCAGCGCCGCAGCCGTTCGTGGAGCACGAAGGTGCCGAGCGCGACGCTGACGAGCGGGTTGATGAAGTAGCCGAGGCTGGCGTCGATCACATGCCCGTTCGACACTGCCCACACATACGTCAGCCAGTTGACGGCGAGGACGAGCGAACTCAGGGCGAACATCGCGAGCACCGTCGGCTGCGTCCGCAGCGCGACCATCCAGCGCCAGCGCCGCAGCCAGAGCAGGATCAACGCGAGGAAGGCAGCCGACCAGGCGACGCGGTGCAGCACGATCTCGAACGCGCCGACGCCGGCAAGCTCGCGAAAGTAGAGCGGGAAGAGGCCCCACGCGGTGTAGGCGAGCGCGGCCTGCAGCATGCCGGGGTTCATCGCGCGCGCGCCGGCTTCATTCCCACTTGACCGTCTCGAAGCTGAACGACTGCTGCGCGTGGCGCAGGTAGACGGCCGCGCGCGTCGTCTTGCAACTCCACGTCTGCTGCGCGAAGCCGGCGTCGAGCGAGAGCGCCGCGGGCGTCAGCGCGACGCCGCAGACGCCCGGCTTGCTGCGCGCCGAGCTGTAGCGGATCCAGGCCACGTCGCGGTCGCGCGCGGCCTGCGCGAGCGCCTGGCAATCGGCGTAGCGCGTCGGGTGCGTCCACGCCTTGGCGGACGCGTTCCACGGCGGGGCGGTGAGGTCGACGCAGGCGCCGGCAACGCGCGCCTCGAAGAAGGTGTGCTGGGTGTGCAGCGCGGTGTCGCGCAGCGCGTCGCTGTCGCACAGGAAGCGCCACTTCCAGTACGCGACTTCGGCGCAGGCCACCTCGAGCGTCTGCGCGCCATACCACAGCCCGGGAGAGCCGGCCGGTCGAAACCGCGACTCGTGTAGTGGCCGGTAGCGAAACGGCGTCGCGATCAGGTAGTGCAGCCCCGCGCCCTGCGCCGGCCAGGCCGGCTTGCTCGCCTCGAGCAGGTCTTCGAGCAGATGCTGCTCGGAAGCCGAATCGACGAGCTTCATCGTCGCGACAAGATGCTGCGCCTCGACGCCGCGCCAGAGCTTCGCCGCGCGCGGCGCGAGCCCCGAGTCGAACCAGTCGGCGTGCAGCGGCGCGCGCCCCGAGTCGAACCAGTCGGCGTGCAGCGGCGCGCGCCGCGTCACGCCGCGGCCCGCATGCCGTCGAGGTAGGAGGCGACCGCGACCAGGCCCTCGGCGCTGCGGATCAGCTCCGACGGTGTGCCGTTGAGCGCCCGGTTCGCACTGTGCATCCAGGCGCGGCGCTGGGCGTCGTCGCCGCCGACGAGCGCGTCGAGCGAGCGGTAGACGCGCACCAGCAGCAGCGCAAGCTCGCCCTCCTTGCTGTCGGGCGCGATGCTGCGCGTGCCGTTGGCGAGGCGCGAGACGCTCGCCGCGCTGATGCCGAGGATGCGCGCAAGCGCGGCGGGCGCAAGGTCGAGCAGTCCCGCCGCGCGAAGCAGTGCCTTGGTCAGCACGCCGCTCGCGTCGGCCCGCGTGGCCGGCAGGGCGCGCAGGTACTTCGGGACGGGCTCGCGCGCGATCGATGCGGTGCGGGTAGGCATGTTGTCTTGCA
>JBDHSE010000296.1:0-3643 GCA_039807955.1 Ideonella sp.
ACGTGCAGGCGAACGACCTCGCGCTCGGCATCGCGATGACCGACGCCAAGGGCGACCGCTCGCTGAAACCCCACCAGCAGGCCAACCCCGACACCTACGTCCACATCGTCGAGCGCAACGCGCGCGGCGTCGTCATCTCGGGCACCAAGGCGATCGTGACCGGCGCGCCGTACATGCACGAGTTCCTCGTCATGCCGTGCCGGGCGATGGGGAAAGAGGACGCCGATTTCGCGGTCTGCTGCGCGGTGCCGGTCGATGCGCCCGGCATCACGATCGTCGCTCGCCCGGCGGGGCGCCCGGGCGAGAAGGTCGAGCACGGCGCGCCGCTGTTCAGCTCGAAGTACGGCCAATCCACCGCCGTCGTCATCTTCGACAAGGTGCTCGTGCGGTGGGAGCGCGTGTTCTACGCCGGGGCGTGGGAGCACTCGGGCGGCATGACCTACGACTACGCGACGCACCACCGCCACAGCTGCATCGCCGCGCGCGCCGGCTTCGGCGACCTGCTGATCGGCGCCGGCGCGCTGATGTGCGAGGCCAACGGGTTGGATCCGGGCAAGAAGGAGAGCCTGCGCGGGCCGATGGTCGAACTGATCAAGATCGTCGAAGGCTTTTACGCCTGCGGCGTCGCGGCGAGCGTCTACGCCAAGCCCGATCCGCACAGCGGCAGCTTCATGCCCGAGCCGGTCTACGCCAACATCGGCAAGCTGCTGCTCGCGACCCAGATCTACGACATGCACCGGCTGGCACACGAGGTCAGCGGCGGCCTGATCGTCGCCCTGCCCGGCCCCGACGAGGACCACAACCCGGCGACCGCGGCAACGCTTGCCGAAGTGCTGCGCGCCAACCCCGACGTGCCCTACGACAAGCGGATCGAGGTCGCGCGCTTCGTCGAGGACCTGACGGCCAGCTACCAGGGCGGCTGGTATTCGCTCATCAGCCTGCACGGCGGCGGCTCGCCGGCGGCGATGAAGCAGGAGATCTACCGCAACTATCCCGTCGGCAACAAGGTCGAGCTGGTCGAACGCCTGCTCGACCGCGGAGTGCTCGAGGCGAACGGCGACCGTGCGATCACCCGCAACAAGCAGCCCGGCCGCTGCTGCGACCAGGGGTGCAGCGCCCCCGGTCAACCGGTGATGGTGCCGCTGCCCGCGCCGGGAAGGCGAACCTGAGATGAACCTACACGTCGAACAGCTCGTTCGGCGTTGGTCCTTGCAGCGCCGCCCCCCTCACCCCGACCCTCTCGCCGAAGGGAGAGGGAGCTGCCTTGCCCCTGCCCGAAGGGAGACGGAGTTGCCTTGCCCCTCCCCGAAGGGAGGGAGTTGCCTTGCCCCCTCTCCCGCTCGCGGGAGAGGGCGGGGGTGAGGGTCAACCGCCCCGCTGCGCCGTCGCCTTCGCCGAAACGCCCGGGCCATGGCACCGTTTCATGCGTCGCCGGACGCGCCAGGCGCGGTGGAACCGGCAGGGTGTGCCGTCGCGGGCCATGCCACAGCGCGAACACATGCGGCGCGCACCGCGACAATGGGCGCCTTTGCCGATGCGCCGCGCAGCCGGCGCCGAGAACCTGTGCAGACCCTTCTTGCCCTGACCCAAGGCGCGCCGGCGTCCGCGCTGATCCTTGCCGTCATCATCGTCGTCGGCCTCGTCGGGCTGTACTCGAACCAGACGATCATCGAGCACAGCCTCTTTCGGCCGTACTGGCTGCTGCGGCGCGGCGAATATCCGACGCTGATAACGAGCGGCTTCGTCCACGCCGACCTCGCCCATCTGTTCTTCAACGGCTTCACATTCTGGGCGTTCGCGTTCTCGCTCGAACGAACGATCGGCTCGCCGATGTTCGTGCTGCTGTACTTCTTCGGCCTGCTGGCGAGCGACGCCGGGACGTACTTCAAGCACCGGCGCGACCCGGCCTACGCGACGCTCGGCGCGTCGGGCGCGATCCTCGCGGTGCTGTTCGCCTCCATCGTCTACTTCCCGACGGCGTCGATCTTCATCCTGCCGCTGCCGGTGCCGATCCCGGCGCCGCTGTTTGCCGTCGCCTACCTTGCCTACACCTGGTACGCAGCACGTTCCCTGCGTGGCCGGGTCAACCACGACGCGCACTTTTCGGGCGCGATCGCGGGCTTGGTGTTCGTCGCGCTGATGGAGCCGGCGGTCTTTCAGCGCGCGATCAATACCGTCTTCGGTTGAACGCCCGAAGCCGGGCGTGGGGCGCCTGCGGCCCGCAGCGGGCGCCTTCGCCGGTAGCGCCATGCCCTTGAAAGTCGAACGACGATCCCTATAATCTCGATTGCTAGCACTCGTGCGGGTCGAGTGCTAACTATCGAAGGCGGAATCGATTGCGATGTCGCCGGGATCAGGAAGTCAGCGACTACATACCTTGTAGCTGGCTGTCCATCACAGTTCGTTGTTTCCAACCCTGAATCAAGGAGAATCCATGAAACTTCGTCCGTTGCACGATCGCGTGATCGTCAAGCGCCTGGAACAGGAAACCAAGACCGCCTCGGGCATCGTCATCCCCGACAACGCGGCCGAGAAGCCCGATCAGGGCGAAGTGCTGGCCGTGGGCCCGGGCAAGCGCAACGACAAGGGCGATTTCATCGCCTTGAACATCAAGGTCGGCGACCGCGTCCTCTTCGGCAAGTACAGCGGCCAGACCGTGAAGGTCGATGGCGACGAACTGCTCGTGATGCGCGAAGAAGACCTCTTCGCCGTGGTCGAGAAGTAATCGCCGCAGGCGATTACTTTCGTCGAAGGCTAACTTGGCGCAGCCAAGTTAAGGATCGCAGGTTCGGCCGGAGACAAAAGTTCTGTCCCACTTCCGTCGCAGGCTGACTTGGCGGCGCCAAGTCAAGGGCCGAAGGCCCGGCCGTAGACAAAAGTCCCCCAAATTCGGAGAAATCAAATGGCAGCAAAAGACGTAGTTTTCGGCGGCGAAGCCCGCGCGCGGATGGTCGAGGGCGTCAACATCCTCGCCAACGCAGTCAAGATCACGCTCGGCCCGAAGGGCCGCAACGTGGTGCTCGAGCGCTCCTACGGCGCGCCGACGGTGACCAAGGACGGCGTGTCGGTCGCCAAGGAAGTCGAGCTCAAGGACAAGCTCCAGAACATGGGCGCGCAGATGGTCAAGGAAGTCGCCTCCAAGACGAGCGACATCGCCGGTGACGGCACGACGACGGCGACCGTGCTGGCGCAAAGCATCATCCGCGAAGGCATGAAGTACGTCGCCGCGGGCATGAACCCGATGGACTTGAAGCGCGGCATCGACAAGGCCGTGGCCACCCTCGTCGAGCAGCTCAAGAAGCAATCGAAGCCGACGACGACGAGCAAGGAGATCGCCCAGGTCGGCACGATCTCGGCCAACAGCGACGACGAAGTCGGCAAGATCATCGCCGAGGCGATGGACAAGGTCGGCAAGGAAGGCGTCATCACCGTCGAGGACGGCAAGAGTCTGAACAGCGAGCTCGAAGTCGTCGAAGGCATGCAGTTCGACCGCGGCTACCTGTCGCCGTACTTCATCAACAACCCGGACAAGCAGAGCGCGATCCTCGAGAACCCGTTCGTGCTGCTGTTCGACAAGAAGATCAGCAACATCCGCGACCTGCTGCCGACGCTCGAAGCCGTCGCCAAGGCCGGCCGTCCGCTG
>JBDHSE010000297.1:0-3623 GCA_039807955.1 Ideonella sp.
TCGACGCGATCCAGCACGCGAAGAACCTCGCCGCGCCGCAGGCCGGCCTCAGCTTTGTCGCCGGCGTCGCGCAGGCCAACCCGTTTGCCGACGGCGCCTTCGACCTCGCGTTGATGCTGAAGTCGCTGCACCACGTGCCCGTGTCGGCGATGGCGCAGGCGCTCGCCGAGACGGCGCGCGTGCTGCGGCCCGGCGGGCATCTGTACGTCTCGGAGCCCGTCTACGCCGGGCCGTTCAACGACGTCATGCGCCTCTTCAACGACGAGGGCGCGGTGCGCGCCGCGGCGCAGGCCGCGCTCGACGCAGCGCTCGCCACCGGCGTGTGGCAGCAGATCGCCGAGCGCCGCTTCGTGATGCCGGTCGCGTTCGACGACTTCGCTGATTTCGAGCGCCGCATGATGCGGCCGAGCTTTGCCGACCACCGGATCGACGACGCCATGCTCGCCCGGGTGCGCGCCGCGCTCGAGCCGCATCTGCGCGACGGTCAGGCACAGTTCGACCGCCCGCTGCACGTGCGGCTGCTGCGCAAGGCGGGCAGGGCTGCAGGCGCCTGAACCGCCTGGCGAGCAAGCCCGACGATGAAGATTGCCGCGCCGGCGTGGCCGAATCGACACGCGATACAGACCGAAGCAGGCGAGGCCGATTGCGCCGACCCCTGGCGTCGCTATGCTTCGACCATGTACGAGTCGTTCTTCGGGTTCACGACGGAGCCGTTCTCGGTCGCGCCCGACCCGCGATTCCTGTACCTCAGCCGGCAACACCGCGACGCGCTGTCGCACCTCGTCAACGGGTTGCGCCACGCTGGCGGCTTCGTGCTGCTGACCGGCGAGATCGGCGCCGGCAAGACGACCGTCTGGCGCCGCTTCCTCGAGCAGTTGCCGGCGACCTTCGACGTCGCCTACGTCGTCAACCCCAAGCTCGGCGTCGATGCGCTGCTCGCGCGCATCTGCAGCGACCTGCACGTCGACTTG
Source organism: Ideonella sp. (assembly GCA_039807955.1). GTDB lineage: Bacteria > Pseudomonadota > Gammaproteobacteria > Burkholderiales > Burkholderiaceae_C > CAIKUF01. Next base: position 972 of record JBDHSE010000297.1, read on the forward strand.
ACCGACGGCGCGGCGTCGCACGATCCGATCGATGCGATCCACGGCCACCTGCTGCTGGCGCATGCCCGCGGACGGCGCACGCTGATCGTCGTCGACGAGGCGCAGGCGCTGTCGCCCGAGGTGATGGAGCAGTTGCGCCTGCTGACCAACCTGGTCGTCACCAGCGAGCGCAAGCTGGTGCAGGTGCTGCTGATCGGCCAGCCGGAGCTGCGCACGATGCTCGAGCAGCCCGCGCTCGAGCCGCTCGCGCAGCGCGTCGTCGCGCGCTTTCACCTGCCGGCGCTGCCCGAGAGCGAGACCGCGAACTACATCGCGCACCGGCTGACGGTCGCCGGCCTGATCGGCGAGCTTCCGTTCGACGCCGAAGCGATGCAGCGCATCCACCGCATCTGCCGTGGCGTGCCGCGGCGCATCAACGTGCTGTGCGATCGCGCGCTCGTCCTCGCCTGCGCCGCAGGCAGCCGGCGCGTGAGCCATGCGACCGTTGATCGCGCCGCGGCCGAAGTGTTCGGCCAGCTGTCGCCGCAGGCGCCGTCGCGCGCACCAGCCTGGCGGACGTGGCTGGCGGCGGGCGGCGTGGCCGGCGGCGTGATGGCGGCCTGGGTCCTGCTGACGCCGCTGGTGCTGGAGGGCCGATCGGCCGGTGAACCGTCCGCCCATGCCGCGGCGTCAGCCGTCGTCGCGGCGGCGCCCGCGGCTGCAGTAGTGACGGCCTATCCCGTCGCCGAACTGCCCGCCACCATAGCAGTGCCATCCGCGCCCGCCGTCGCCGATGCCTCTGCGGCCAACGTTGCGGCAACCGCTGCGGTGTCGTCGCCGGCCGACGTGCTGGAACCCATCTTCGCCGTCGCACCGTCCGACGAGGCGACCGCCTTGCGGGCGCTTGCCGGCCTGTGGGGTTCGAGCCTGGGCCCGGGCGACCCGTGCGAGCTTGCCGCCAAGCGCTCGCTGTACTGCTACCGCAGCCGCGGCGGGCTGGGGCCGATACGCCAGCTCGGGCGGCCCGGCATCGTGAGGCTGGAAGACGAGGCCGGGCGCGTCGCCCAGGTGCAGTTGAGAGGCCTGTCGGAAGACGGTGCCATCCTGCGCGTCGGCAACCTGCAGACCACCGTGCCGTTGAGCCGGCTCGCGCAGGTCTGGCGCGGCGAGTTCACGACCTTCTGGCGCGCCCCGCCCGGCTATCGCGCGGGCGAACTGGCGGGCACCGGCAGCGCGCTCGCGCCGTGGCTGGGCGAGCGCCTGGCGGCAATCGACCCGGCCGGCAAGAAGCCGGCCGGCGAGCAGGACCTGAAGGCGACGGTCTTCGCGTTCCAGCTGGCGCATGGCCTGCAGCCGGACGGCCTCGCCGGGCCGTTGACGCTGATGCAACTCAACCGCGCAAGCGGCGTCGACGAGCCGCGGTTCGTCGTGCGGTGACGGTACATCGCAAGGCCGTCGCGCGGATCCGAACGCTGGTGCCGATGCGGGTCCTGCCGACTTGATCCCGCGAAGCGCGCCTTGACTTGACTGCGCGAAGTCAGGCTGCGCCGCAAGTGCGCCCGTCACTCGACGGTCACGCTCTTGGCGAGATTGCGCGGGGTATGTGGCTGCGGCCGGCGCTGCGCGCCTTGACTTGGCTGCGCCAAGTCAGCCTGCGCCGCAAGCCGCGCCATCTCGCGCGCCAGCGGCGCCGGCGCGCGCCGCAAGCGCGCGCCCGTCATTCGACGGTCACGCTCTTGGCGAGATTGCGCGGCTTGTCGACATCGGTGCCGCGGGCGCAGGCGGTGTGGTAGGCGAGGAGCTGCAGCGGCACGACGTGCAGTATCGGCGACAGGGCGCCGTAGTGCTCGGGCATGTGGATGACGTGCACGCCGGGTTCCGCAACCAGCCGTGAATCGCCGTCGGCGACGACGTAGAGCTCGCCGCCGCGGGCGCGCACTTCCTGCATGTTGCTCTTGAGCTTTTCGAGCAGCACGTCGTTCGGTGCGACGGTGACGACCGGCATCTCGGCGGTGACGAGCGCAAGCGGGCCGTGCTTGAGCTCGCCGGCCGGGTAGGCCTCGGCGTGGATGTAGCTGATCTCCTTGAGCTTGAGCGCGCCCTCGAGCGCAACCGGATAGTGCAGCCCGCGGCCGAGGAAGAGCGCGTTCTCCTTGCGCGCGAACTCCTCCGACCATGCGATCAGCTGCGGCTCGAGCGCGAGCACGCCCTGCAGCGCGGCCGGCAGGTGGCGCAGCGACTTGAGGTGCGCGGCCTCCTGCGCCTCGCTCAGGTGGCCGCGCACCTGGGCGAGGGCGAGCGTGAGCAGGAACAGGCCGACAAGCTGAGTCGTGAACGCTTTCGTCGACGCGACGCCGATCTCGACGCCGGCGCGCGTGATGTAGGCGAGCTCGCACTCGCGCACCATCGCGCTCGTCGCGACGTTGCAGATCGTCAGGCTGTGCGGCATGCCGAGCGAGCGCGCGTGCTTGAGCGCCGAGAGCGTGTCCGCCGTCTCGCCGCTTTGCGAGATCGTGACGACGAGCGTGCGCGGGTTCGGCACGCTGTCGCGGTAGCGGTATTCGCTCGCCACTTCGACGCTGGTCGGGATGCGGGCGATGCTCTCGAGCCAGTATTTCGCCGTCAGGCCCGCGTAGTGGCTCGTGCCGCAGGCGATGACGAGGATGGAGTCGA
>JBDHSE010000298.1:0-3617 GCA_039807955.1 Ideonella sp.
GGCAGGCGCGCAGGCAGCGCGTGCACTGGATGCACGCCTCGAGGTTGACGGCGATCGCAGGGTGCGACAGGTCGGCCGCCGGCTGCGCGCGCGACGCGAAGCGCGGCTGGCCGACGCCGAGCTTCGCGGCCCAGGCGTCGAGTTCGTTGTCGCGCTTGTAGGCCCGCGCGGGCATGTCGGCCTGCAGCAGTTCGAGCACGAGCCGCTGCGAGGTGCGCGCGCGCTCGCTTGCGGTCGCGACCTTCATCCCGGCACTTGGCGTGCGGCAGCACGCCGGCGCGAGGACGCGCTCGCCGTCGATCTCGACGACGCAGGCGCGGCAGTTGCCGACCGGCGCGAGGCCCGGCTTGTAGCAAAGGCGCGGAATCTCGATACCTTCGCGATCGGCGACTTCGATCAGCAGTTCGCCGCTGCGCGCCGTCACCTCGCGGCCGTCGAGCGTGAAGCTGACGACTGGCGCATTGCCCAGCGTCTCATGCTCGGGTGCGCGCGCGTTCATCCGGCGCCTCCTGTCGATGGTGCTCTTCGCAGCGCCTTGTCGTCGGCGCCCTGCCGCATTCGATCGCTTCGATCCCCGCTGCACGGGGCCCCTCTTTCGCGTCTCATGCGTCGTCCTTCGCATCGAGCTCATGCCCGAAGTACCTGACGGCGCAATCGACGGGGTTGGGCGCCGCCTGGCCGAGGCCGCAGATCGATGCGTCGCGCATCACCTGCGACAGGTCGGCAAGCAGCGGCAGGTCCCAGCGCGGCGCATCGATCAGCGCCGACGCCTTCGCCGTGCCGTTGCGGCACGGCGTGCATTGGCCGCACGACTCGTGGGCGAAGAATCGCATCATGTTGCGCGCGGCGTCGATTGCGCGATCGCGGTCCGACAGCACGATGACGCCGGCCGAGCCGATGAAGCAGCCGTGCGCCTGCAGCGTGTCGAAGTCGAGCGGCACGTCGCCCATAGCCGCCGGCAGGATGCCGCCCGACGCGCCGCCCGGCAGGTAGGCGTAGAACGCGTGGCCGTCTGGCATGCCGCCGCAGTATTCGGCGATCAGTTCGTTGACCGTGATGCCGGCCGGCGCGAGCTTGACGCCTGGGTTCTTCACTCGGCCCGACACCGAGAACGAGCGCAATCCCTTGCGGCCATGCCGGCCGTGCGACGCGAACCACGCCGGGCCCTTGTCGACGATGTCGCGCACCCAGTAAAGCGTCTCGAGGTTGTGCTCGAGCGTCGGCCGACCGAACAGGCCGACCTGCGCGACGTACGGCGGGCGCAGCCGCGGCATGCCGCGCTTGCCTTCGATCGATTCGATCATCGCCGACTCTTCGCCGCAGATGTACGCCCCGGCGCCGCGGCGCAGGACGATCTCGGGCATTCCAGGCTGCGGCGGGTTCGCGCGAAGCGATGCCAGCTCGCGCTCGAGCATCGTCCGGCAGGCGTGGTACTCGTCGCGCAGGTAGATGTAGACCGCCGCGGCGCCGATCGCCCAGGCTGCGATCAGCATGCCTTCGAGGAAGCGGTGCGGGTCGGTCTCCAGGTAGTGCCGGTCCTTGAAGGTGCCCGGTTCGCCCTCGTCGATGTTGACCGCAAGCAGGCGCGGCGCCGGTTCGGCGCGCACGACGCTCCACTTGCGCCCGGCCGAGAAGCCGGCGCCGCCGAGGCCGCGCAGCCCGGAATCGGACAGCGTCGCGATGATCTCGTCGGCAGTGCGCTCGCCGCCCGCACAGGATCGCAGCAGCGCGTAGCCGCCGCTCGCTTCGTAGGCGGCGCGGTCGATGTAGGGCGCGACCTCCGCACTCGTCGCGCCGGCCACGACGGCCGCCTGCACGCGCTCGACGTTCGCGTTCGCAACCGCATGCTGGCCGACGGCGACGGCCGGCGCCTGCTCGCAGCGGCCGATGCAAGGTGCTGCGAGGACGCGCACGTCCTTGCCGAGCAGCACCGGCAGCTTCGCGAGAAGGTCGTTCGCGCCGTGCATCGCGCACGACAGGCTGTCGCAGACGCGCACTGTGAGCGCCGGCGGCGCGGCCTCGCCCTCGCGAACGACGTCGAAGTGGTGATAAAAGCTCGCGACCTCGAAGACCTCGGTCTGAGCAAGTCGCATCTCGTCGGCGAGCGCGGCCAGATGGTCGGCGGACAGGTGGCCGAAGCGGTCCTGCAGCAGGTGCAGGTGTTCGATCAGCAGATCGCGCCGGCGCGGCGCATCGCCGAGCAGATCGCGCACCGTAGCGAGCGCTTCGTTGCTCGCGCGCCGGCCCTTGGGTGCTTCGCGCCGACGCTCGCGCGTCACGCCGCCGCCACCCGGTGCCACGATCACGATTTCGTTGCTGCTCATGCCCGCGTTCGGCTTTCCGGTAGCGCGCGAACGCCGCGTTTCAGATCACCTTCGCGTCGCGCAGCGCGGCGATCTCGGCCGCCGAGTAGCCGAGCTGGGCCATCACCTCGTCGGTGTGCTCGCCCAGCAGCGGCGAGCGCTTCACTTCGCTGATGCTGTCCGACAGCTTGATCGGATTGCCGACGGAGAGGTAGGTGCCGCGCGTCGGATGATCGACCTCGACGATCGTTCCGGTCGCGCGCAGGCCCTCGTCTTCGGCGATCTCCTTCATCGACAGGATCGGCCCGCAGGGAATGTCGTATTCGTTGAGGATTTCCATCGCCTCGAACTTCGTCTTCGTCATCGTCCACTCCTCGATGCGGGCGAAGATCGACTTCAGGTGCTTCAGGCGCGCCGCAGGCTTGGCGTACTCGGGGTCGGTGATCCAGCCCTCCTCGCCGATCACCTTGCAGATCGCCGGCCACACCGGGGCCTGCGTGATGAAGTAGATGTAGGCGTTCGGGTCGGTCTCGAAGCCCTTGCACTTCAGAATCCAGCCCGGCTGGCCGCCGCCCGACGCGTTGCCGGCGCGCGGCACGGTGTCGCCGAAGTGGCCGTACGGATACTGCGGATACTCGTGCAGCGTTCCTGTGCGGGCGAGCCGCTGCTGGTCGCGCAGCTTCACGCGGCACAGGTTCAGCACCGAATCCTGCATCGGCGCGAGCACCTTCTGGCCGCGCCCTGTCGTGTTGCGCTGGTAGAGCGCGGCGACGATGCCGAGCGCGAGGTGCAGCCCGGTGCCCGAGTCGCCGATCTGCGCGCCGGTGACGAGCGGCGGGCCGTCGTCGAAGCCGGTCGTCGACGCCGAGCCGCCGGCGCATTGGGCGACGTTCTCGTAGACCTTGCAGTCCTCGTAGCGGCCCGGGCCGAAGCCCTTGACCGAGGCGACGATCATGCGCGGGTTGAGGGCGTTGATGTGCTCCCACGTGAAGCCCATGCGGTCGAGCGCGCCGGGGGCGAAGTTCTCGACGAGCACGTCGCAGGTCTTGATCAGGCGATCGACGACCTCCTTGCCCTTCGGATCCTTCGTGTTGACGGTGATCGAGCGCTTGTTGTGGTTGAGCATCGTGAAGTAGAGGCTGTCGACATCCGGGATGTCGCGCAGCTGGCCGCGCGTCGCGTCGCCATCGCCCGCCTTCTCGACCTTGATCACGTCGGCGCCGAACCACGCCAGCAACTGGGTGCAGGTCGGGCCGGACTGCACGTGCGTGAAGTCCAGGATGCGCACGCCATCGAGTGCCTTGCTCACTTCGT
>JBDHSE010000299.1:0-3592 GCA_039807955.1 Ideonella sp.
TGCCAGCCCGAGCCCGAGTCGCGGCAGCGGATCGGACTGGTCGAGCTCGATGGCGCTTTCGAAGGATCGGCGCGCGGCGGCGGTGTCGATCCGGATCAGGCTTGCGAAGCCGAGCACCGTCTGCGTGCGCGCAAGCGCCGGGTCGAGGCGCACGGCTTCCTGTGCGAGGGCGAGCGCGGCGTCAAGCCGGCCGAGCGACATCTCGAGCTCGGCGCCGCGCGCATGAGCGAGCGCGCTCGCCGGATCGAGTGCAATCGCCTGCTGCGCGCTCGCCGCCGCCGCCTCGAGTTCGAAGTTCGCCTGCTGCGCATACGACAGCGCAATGAACGCGGCGGGTGAACCTGAGGCCTCTTCGGTCGCGCGCCCGGCCAACGCGAGCGCGCGTTCGCGCTCGTTGCGGACGACCGCGATCACCGCCTCGAGCGCGTGCGCCTCGCCGTTCGCAGCGTCGCGCTGCAGGACGGCGCGCAGGTCGCGCTGCGCGTCCTCGACCTGACCGACGAGCAGCAGCAGTCCGGCGCGATAGTTCAGCAGACCAAGATCCGCCGTCTCGCGCGGTTGCGCGCCGAGCGCGGCGAGGGCCTCGTCGATGCGGCCCTCGCGATAGAGGGCGACCGATGCGCGCACGGCGGCGTCGGCATCGGCTTGCAGGCGATTCGCGCTCGCGTCGAAGACCGCCGGGAAGTAGAGCGTCCAGGCCACGGCGTCGAGCGGGCGCACGACGACCGACTTGACAAGCTCCTGCGCCCCTCGCGCCGCAACGACCTGCTCGCCTCGCGCGAGGCTCGTGCTCGCCGCGCCGTTGCTCGCCTGCACCTCGCCCTCGAAGACGATGACGCTGGCGTCGGCGTCGGTCGCGCGCACCGCGAACTCGGTGCCGTTGACGTTGGCGTTGACATACGGCGTCTTCACGCTGAATGCGCGCGGCGTGCGGGTGATCACGTAGAGGCCGCCGCTGAGCTGCTCGATCAGGGTCGCCTTGCCGCTGTCGGGCGGTGCGAGCGTGAGGATCGTGCCCTGGTCCAGGCGCAGCAGCGTGTCGTTGTTCAAGCGCAGGCCGGCGCGGCCGTGCTCGCGGACCCGGATCGTGTCGCCGCGGCACAGCGCCGCGCTCGGCCCGACCGTCGTCCAGCCCGCGCTGCCGCGCCGGATCTCGACCCTGCCCTGCACCGACACGACCTGCGCCAGGACTTCGCTGCATGGCGCCTGGGCGCGCGCCTCCGGCGGCCCGGCAGACCACAGCAGCAAGGCCACACAGGCGAGCCCCGCACCCGAATCGCGGACGCATCGGACGGCGAACCATCGAACGACAGAACCTCCCATCGGAGCTCCTCGTCGCGACTTGCCGGTGCTGTCGCCGCGCCGCGCCCGTTCGGAGCGCCACGCGCCGGGTCCGGCCCGCACCGTGACCGAACCGGCGAAGCATATTCCTGCAAACGGGATCGCGTCAAAGCCCCCCTGCGGGCCCTCGCCGGACGTTCACTTGGTGGCGACCGTGACCGCCGCCTGCGAATCCGCGCCGGGCGGGTTCGCGAGCAGCGTTTCGCATCGATCGCGATAAAAGCGCGACGGCCCGTCGCCCGGCCAACGCGCGACGATGCCACCGAACGCCGCGGCGGCCGCGCCCCAGTCGCCGGCCAGGTAGCTCGAGAGCGCCGCCTCGAAGCCGATACAGCGTTGCCTGTCGTCGTCCGCGCAGTCGGCGGCGGAGCCCAGCAGTTCGACGACCTCCACATCCAGCGTCTTGCCCGCAAGCCGAAAGCGCCCGAGGGCGCGCGTTTGCAACCCTTCGACGCCTTCGAGCATCGCGGCGGACGCCAACAGGCGCGTGCCGAGCAGCTTGTTGAGGCCTTCGAGCCTGGACGCCGTGTTGACGAGGTCGCCGACGGCACGGTATTCGTAGTGTCCGGAAGCGCCGACGTTGCCGATCATCGCCTCGCCGCAATGCAGGCCGAAGCGCGTGTCGAACACCGGGCGTTGCGGCGTCGCGGCCCGGTTGAAGCGATCGACGCCGGCGGCGATCTGCAGCGCGGCGGCGCAGGCGCTGCACCGCACCGCGGCGTCCGGCGCCGCCGCCGTCCACAGCGCGACCATCGCGTCGCCGACGACATCGACGACGATGCCGCCGCTGCGCTCCACGGGGACGAAGAGTTCGGCGAAGTACTCGTTGAGCAGACGGCCGAGGCGCGCCGGATCCATGCCCTCGGCAAGCTGCGTGTACTGGCTCACGTCGGTCGCGAGGCAACTGCCGTAGACGACGCGGTTGCCCTGCGTCATCGATCCGCCGCGGCCGGCAAGCTGCTTGACGACGCTCTTCGGCAGGTAGTACCCCACCGCCTGGCGCATCGCCTCGCGATCGCGCGTCGTCGCGCGGTAGTGCATCCAGACGCCCGCGAACACCGCGAGCGGCAACTCGATGGCGGCCACAACGACGAAGGGCCACCACTGTGCGTCTCGTGAGAACCTGACGAGCACCCACCACGTCCACAGCGCGACCAGCCCCGCGGCGAGAGCAGCGGCGATCGACGGCCGCAGCATGCCGCAGACGAGCCCCAGCAGCAGTCCCCACGCCGCGACGACCGCCAGTTGCGAGTGCATCGGCAGTCTCTGCAGCGCCCGATCCTGCAGCAGATTGGCGAACGCCGTGGCGGCAAGCTCGACGCCGCTGATGTTCATGCCGTCGTCCTGCGAGAACACCGTGCGATGGTCGTCGCGCAGGCGCTCCTGTCCGGCCGGCGAGTTCGCCGAGAAGCCGACGAAGACGGCCTTGCCGCGCAACGACTCGGCCATGGCCGCGCCCTTGCTGCCGGCATCCGAAGCGGCGCGCGCGGCCTGCAGGACCTGCGCGTAGGGCACCGTTCGCACGCTGCGCGGCGGGCCGTACAGGTTCAGGTAGGCGAAGTCGGCGCCGCTCTCGATGCGCGCGAGCAGTTGCGCGACGCGTTCGCGTTGCGATGCGTCCGCCGCGGCGGCGGCCGGGTTGGCGTCGGACGCCCAGGCGCGCAGCGCAAGCACCGGCAGCGTCGGTGCGTCGGCCGCGCCGGCGCGCAACGTCCAGTAGAAATCGACGCGCGCCGCCTTCGGCACGACGAACGGCGCCCGGCCCAGCAACGCGTTGTCGATGATCGGAATCGGCGGCGCGATGCGTTCGATGACGACGCTGGCGACGCGCTTGCCGGCCGGATCGTCGAGCGCCAGCGTGTCCTTGCGGACCGCTTCACTCACCAGCACGTTGCCCGCCGTCGCGATCGCATCGGCGAACGCGCGGTCCTGCTCCGGGCGCGGGCTTGGCGTATCGAAGGTGATGTCGAAGGCGATGACCCGCACGCCGGCTTGGCTCAGGTAGCGCACGAGTTCGCCATGCAGGCTGCGCGGCCAGTCGTGCAGACTTTGCGCGACGCCGAGCATGGCGGCCGATTCCTCGTCGATCGCGACGATCGCGACATCCTGCGGCGCCGCCACGGGGCCGCGGTACGCATAGAGCCACGGCAGGCCGAAGTTCTGCTCGAGGTCGAACCAAGGCGAGGTCAGCGTGGCGAGCACGCCGGCCAACGCGACCGCGACACCGAGCGCGAGCGACTTGAACAGCTTG